>CAZHPJ010000180.1:0-6386 GCA_964534585.1 uncultured Sandaracinaceae bacterium
ATCCGTTTGCCGACGTGGACTTGCCCGCGCCGTTCGAGGCGCCGGGCGGCACCGACCTTCCTGCGCCGCTCCCGGGGCGTTCGGGCACCGAGATTGACTTGCCGGCCCCCATGGGCGCTGCCCGGGCGCGTGAGGTCGAGCCGATGGGCGAAGAGATCGATTTGCCGATGGCGCTGTCTGACGCCGAGCTGCCGACGCTGAAGGAGGAGTCCGCCGTGCCGGCCCCGATTTCGCTCGAGTCCGAGTTGCCCATGCCGAGTGAGCAAAAGGATCTGCCGATCGCCCGGGACGACTTCATGGACCTCGATCTCGATGGTCCCAAGCGGGTTCACGGCGCCGGACCGATCGAGCTCGACCTTCCCGACGGTGCGGATCTCGATCTCGATCTCGAGATGGAGCTCGATGCGCCTCCCCAGGCGCCGGGCCCACCGCCTCCCCTCGGCCAGACCCTTGGCACGCCCGGCGCGCCCGCCTCGGGCGACATGCCGAGCCCAGGCCGTATCAGCCACGATTCTGCCGAGCTCAAGCTGCCCGAGTCGGACGAGTTCGAGTTCTCAGAGCTCCCCGGGGAGGGTGAAGATGGCGTGTTCCGCATGCCGAAGCCCGGCGGCGCCGGACCGGACTTCGTCGCCACCTCGAAGCGCAAGATCCAAATCAAAGCGATCTCGATCAAACGGCCGCCCTGGCTGATGAAGGCCGCGGCCGCTCTCGGGGCGATTGTGGCCGTGCTCGGCGCGGGCTTTTATCTCGGCACCACGCAGTACGGCCTCTTCGGAATTCATCTGGTGGAGCCGCTCCTCCCCGCCTCAGGTGATGCGGTTCTCGTTGCGCAGGCGATCGAAGAAGCCGAGATGATCGCGTCGTCGGATACCTATGCCGCCACGCGACAGGCGCTCGCTAGGCTGGCGGCAGCGCGCGACGATGCGAGCCTCAATCGCGCGCTCGTTGCGAGGAGCCTCCTGCACGAGTCGTACTACCTCGTGCGCTATGGACAGGACGCCGAGGGCGCGAGCCTCGCCGATGCGTTCCGGGTGCACTTGCAGCGCAGGGGCGACGAGGCGCCGCGCGTTCATGTCGCCCTGGCGGCCGACGCTTTGCGCAATGCCGACACTGCCACCGCAACTTCCGAGATTCTCCTCGCCATGCAAGACGACCCAACGGACGTCTACGTCGATTTGGTTACCGGCGAGATCGCGCTCAAAGCACGAGACGGACAAGCCGCGGTCGACGCGTTCGACCGCGCCATGAAGAAGCACGACAATGCCCGCGCGCATTGGGGGCTTGCCCGCAGCTATCGCATGCTTGGTGACCGGGACAAGGCCGCTGCCGCTGCCAAAACGACTCACGAGCTCAGCCCGAATCACGCGGGTGCGCGCATTGCGGTCGCGGACTTGCTAATCGCCGAGGGCGAAATCGACAAGGCCTACGACATGGTCGAAGCTCCTGCGGGCCTCGCACCGGTCGACGGAGCCACCTTGCAGGTCGCGCGCGGTGACAAGTCCACCGCGTTGGCGCTCATTGCGCGGATCGAGGAGCGCCGGGGGCGCCTTGGTGCCGCCCGCGAAATGTACGAGAAAGCAATCGAGCTCGACACGGGCAACGCTCACGCCGCGCTTGGAGCGGCCCGGCTCGTTCTACTGGAGGGTGCCTATCAAGACGCATACGCTCGTTTCCGGACCGTGCTCGGATCCGAGATTCGACCCGGGGCCGAGATAGACGTGACCGGGAAGCCCAAGGTCGTGGTCGAAGCCAAGCTGGGTGCCGCCGAGGCGCTCCTCGCCATGAACAAGGCAGACGACGCCAAGAAGCTGCTTGCCGACCTCGCAACACCGGAGCCAGTGAACGCAGACGTCGAGGTCTGGCAGGGCATGGTCGCCGAAAGCTTGGGCGAAAGCAAAGTCGCTGTGAGACATTTCCGAAACGCGATCGCACTCGAGCCGATGTCGTTCCGGGCGTACATGGCGCTCGCCCACCACTACACTTCGACCAAACGCCCTGGTGAGGCGGTCGGCGTTCTCGTCGAGGCGCAGGAGAACGTCGAGATCACCGCCGAGGTGCGGCGCCTGTTGGGTTGGGCGGAGCTCGACCGCAATCGCGTCGACGATGCGATCAAGCAGTTTGTGGCGGCGCTCGAGATGGAGCCCCGAGATTCCTCGGCTCAGTTCGGGCTCGCCGTGGCGTACCGTCGCAAGGGGATGCTCGAAGAGGCCAGCGTGGAGCTCGCGAAGGTTCATGAGCTGGATGCGAAGTTTCCTGGTCTCCCGTTGGAGAAGGGTCGGCTCGCAGAGGCCAGCGGCAATATGGATGCGGCGGCCATGAGCTACCGCGAAGCGCTCGAAGAGTCTCCAAACGATGCCGCGCTGAAGTCACGCTTGGGCGCCGTGCTGATTCTCACCGGCAGTCTCGACGAAGGGCAGACGTTGTTGCGCGAGGTGATCGACGCTCAGCCATACTCTGCCGAAGCCGAGCACTATCTCGGCCGCGTCGACATGGAGCGGGGCCAGTTGGAGGACGCGCGGCAGCACTTCCTCCGTGCTGCGCGTCTCGAGCCCGACAGTGGCCTGTATCGAATGTACGTCGCCTGGGCGGCGCTCGAGGCGAATGAGATGACGACTGCGCTGCGGGATCTCGACGCCGCGTTGAAGCTCGACCCGGCCCTCGGCGACGCATACTGGCTCCGCGCGAGGATTCGGATCCGTGCCGGCACCGTTCGTGACGCGCTCGGCGATTTGCGGAAGGCCGTCGATCTCAACCCAAACCGGCACGATGCTTGGGCAGCCATGGGCGAATGCCACCACCAGTTGGGCCAGACGGGTGAGGCGATCACCGACTTCGAGAAGGCCGTGGATGGCCAGCCGGAACGCGGGTACTGGTGGTACCGCCTGGGCCGCCTGCAGCTCGACGAAGGCCATCGCGCGCAAGCGCTGACGTCGTTGAATACCGCGACCTCCCTCGGCGACAACGTCCCCGACGGCAAGGGGTGGCTCGCCGACGCGCACCGGCTGACGGGGGATATTCTCTATGCGCAGAAGAAGCGTCAGGACGCCGTCGTCGAGTATGGGCGCTACTTGGAGCTTGCCGGTCGGGAGGCTATCGACCGGGCGGACGTCGAAACGAAGCTTCGTAGGATCGCTCGAGGCTTCGACTGACCGGGCCTCAATCGAGCTGGTCGCGACCAAAGGCGTCAGGCAAGAGCGATGCGAGATTGTACTCTGCATGCGCATCCTCGGTGTAGCTCCGGATCGGCAGGGTTGGCGCTAGCTCGACCAGGCATTGCCGGCAGATGCCGCAGGGCGGAGTAGGGCTAGTGGCGGCCGAGGCGATCGCGATCGCGACTAGCTCCCGCTCTCCCGCCGCGATTGCGGCCGCCAATGCCGCACGCTCCGCACAAATCGTGGCGCCATAGCTCGCGTTCTCGACGTTGCATCCGGTGAACACCGCGCCGCTGTTGGTCTGGATGGCCGCTCCCACCGCGAACCCGGAATAGGGCGCGTATGCCCGTGTTCGCGCGTCCTTCGCGGCGCGCTTCAGCACATCCCAAGCGTCTTCATCCATCATATCGACTCCACCACGCCTGACAGCAGCGACTCGAAGCGAGAACGAACGTCGCTGGCGGTCTCCTGCACTTCTTCGTGGCTCAACGGGCCCTTCGACATCCCCGCGGCGAGGTTCGAGACGCAGGAGACTCCCAGAATGCGAACCCCCATGTGACGCGCGGCGAGCACCTCGAGCACGGTGCTCATCCCGACCGCATCGGCTCCGAGCGTCCTGAGCATTCGAACTTCGGCAGGGGTTTCGTAGGCGGGTCCCAACAGACCGGCGTAGACGCCGCGCTTGAGCTCGAACCCCAGCTCGGTCGCGACTCCGGTGGCCGTTGCGATGAGCTGTGGGTCGAATGCGGTGGTCATGTCGAGAAATCGCGGACCCCACTGTTCGTCGTTCGGACCGATGAGGCTGCTCGTCCCCGTGAGGTTGAGCTGATCGGTGATCACCATCAGGTCCCCCGCCTCGAGGCCCGACGAAATCCCCCCGGCCGCGTTGGTCACGATCAGCACCTGGGCGCCGAGCATTGCCATCAATCGGGCGCCGAACACCACCTCGTAGGGCGAGTTGCCTTCGTACAGGTGGGAGCGTCCCTGCATCGCGACGATCCGTTTGCCTGCCTTCCGTCCCGTAACGAGGTTGCCAGCATGCCCCGACACGCTAGAGAGCGGCATGTGGGGGATTTCGCCGTACGGGATCGCATGTGCGCCTTCCAACGCGTTGGCGTAGTCGCCGAGCCCAGACCCCAGGATCATGGCGATATCGACCTTGCCTATCCGATCCGCCACGGCTTTTCTGGCTTGGTCGAGTGCCTCCATCATCGTGTCCGCATTGTACGCTACCTCGGCTATAGTGCCTGCCGGATGACGAGACGAGCCGCCGTCGCCTGTTTGATGCTGTCGTTCGCGTGCTCTGGGAGAGGCGCCGACGGGCCCTCCAGCGAGACGGCTCGTGAAGTTTCGGAGACGGATGATGTGCCGACCGTCGTTGAGTCGCCAGACCTAGTGTCGATCGTGCCCATCGCTACAGCGGAAGAGATCCCTCGCGATTGCTCCAATCCCGTCGAAGAGTCCTGCAATGCGATAGACGACGATTGCGACGGCGTGATCGACGACGGCTGCGGGTACGGTACAGGCCTCATGCAGGTCACGGCGTCGTGGGACACCGGCGCGGACATCGACCTCTACGTCACGGGTCCACTGGGCGACACGCTGAGCTTCCAGCGGCCGGCGACTCCCTCTGGCGCGCGAGTGGATCACTCCGGACGAGGCGACTGCGTCGGCGACATGCCTAACCCGCGGATCGAGAACATTCGTTGGGTTGGCGCGCGTCCGATCGACGGAATCTACGGAGTCGAGGTGCACTATTGGGGTGAGTGCGTCAGCAGTGGAGGGCCGACGAACGTGACCGTCTCCGTCGCGGTCGGGCGTCGAATCGCGGGTCAGTACCGCCACAACTTGCTGCCCGGCGAGCGGATTCGCGTCCTGCGGTTCGTCATCCAATGACGACTCGCTGGGGCGGTGCGCTCTTTGCCCTGTGCCTGGCGTTGCAAGGATGCATCGTCGCCGGGCTTGCGCTTGCGGCACGGTCCGGCTGCTCCCCGTCCACCGTCGTTGCCGGGTTGGCGGTGTGTTTCGTTCCTTATGCCGGAATGCTCGCCTTCTCGCGCTCCTTGCCCAGCCAGCGAGCCCTGGACCTGATCGCGATTGCGGCAGCGCTGCTCTTCGGCACGGCGTTCGTCTTCGCGCCGCCGCTCCTGTCCGATGACCTCTATCGTTACATTTGGGAGGGACGCCTTTGGCTCGAAGGGCTCAACCCCTATCGGATGGCTCCCAACGATCCGGCGTTGGCGTATCTCCGCGACGATGTCTGGGCGAACATCAACAACAAACCCCTCGGCAGCGTCTACCCGCCACTTTCGCAGCTCCTGTTCATCGTCGCGGGATGGCTCGGGGGGAAGGTCTGGACGCTCAAGCTCCTGGCGCTGCTGGCCCACGTGCTCTCGGTGGCGCTGGTTACCCGCATCCACACCCTGCGTAAGGCGTCATTGGCGCTCGCCCTCAACCCGCTGCTGCTTAGCGAAGCGGCGCTCAGCGGTCACTTCGACATCGTGTGCGGCGTTGCTCTGCTCATCGCAGCGTGGGCCCTCGCGCGGCATCGCTTCGTGCAAGCGGGCGTCGCGGCCTGTGCCGCGGTCGGTCTCAAAGTGGTGGGGCTGCTCGTGCTGCCGCTCTTCGCGCGGCGCCCCAGGGTGTTGGTCGTGGCGGGGCTCGTCTCCGCTCTGTTGCTCGTGCCCCTCGTCTGGTTGCGCGTGCCTGTCGATCCAGCCTCGGGCGCGGGACAGTTCGCGACCCGTTGGCGAGGCAACGAGAGCGCATTCGCCGTGCTCGATTACGTGAGCCGTCAGCTCTTCGGCCAGGGCTCCGGGGACCTCGTCGCGCGTGTGGTCGTCGTGGCTGCCTTGCTCGGACTTTGCGCTTTGGCCGTGCACCGTCGCGTCCCTCCAGTGCGGGCGACCCGCGCGCTGGTGTGGGCGCTTCTGCTGCTTTCGCCGCAGGTTCATCCCTGGTACCTAGCCTGGCTCCTTCCGTTGGAGCTCGCTGCTCGGGGCTCGGCCGGCTTCGTTTGGAGCGCGGCTGTGCTTTGCGCCTACGCACCGCTCGACCTCTGGGTTGCCGAAGGTGTGTGGGACATGCCGCTTTCGCTGCAGATCTTCGAGTATTCGGTCGTCGCCTTCGCCCTGCTCCTCGATCCGCGGCGTCCAAGCCTCGAGAGGCCGGTCCCTGACGGGCATTTTTCGCTGTGATTCACGCCGTTTAGCGCCGCATCCACCACGCCCGGCC
>CAZHPJ010000181.1:0-6366 GCA_964534585.1 uncultured Sandaracinaceae bacterium
TTTGTTACGACATGCTCGGCCTCACGCCCGACCTGAAGCCGAAGTTCGTGAAGCGCTACGCAGAGTTTTTCGAAGAAGGTGTGTCCGCCGCACGGCGCTACCGTGACGAGGTTCGCGCTGGTGTCTTCCCGAGCGAAGAGTACAGCTTCGGCAACGTGAAGAAGAGCGAGGCTCCGGCTGCGACGTCCGCCCTCAGCCTCGTGCGAGATGTTGGCATCGCCTACGGCCCTAAGGGATGACAAGGCTCGTCCGCACGCCTGCCGGCTTCCGGCAGGCCTGCGATGAGGCTCGTGCCGGCTCTCGCCGTGTCGGTCTCGTACCCACGATGGGCGCGCTTCACGATGGGCACTTCTCGCTAATCGACGAAGCCAAGAAGCGCGCTGATTTCATAACTGTGACCATTTTCGTGAATCCGCTGCAATTCGCGCCGGGCGAAGACCTAGACGGTTATCCTCGAACGCTGGAAAGTGATCTAGCGGGCTGCCGCGAGCGCGATGTCGATTTGGTGTTTGCTCCGGCGCCTGACTCGATGTATGCGGCCCAGTTTCAGACGCGCGTATCGGTCGAAGAGCTCACCAAGCCGCTCGAAGGCGCGTTTCGCCGGACACACTTCGACGGTGTGACGACCATCGTGACCAAACTGTTCAACCTTGCTGGCCCGTGCGCGGCGATGTTCGGCCGCAAGGACTACCAGCAATGGAAGATCCTCGCACGCATGGCGCGAGACCTCGACATGCCCATCGAGGTGGTCGGTTGCCCCATCGTTCGCGAATCTGATGGGCTCGCCCTATCCTCCCGCAACCGGTATCTGTCCGCATCGGAGCGCAATCGCGCGCTCAGCATCGTGGCCGGGCTCCGGAGCGCACACGACGCTTGGCACGCGGGCGAGCGCACCCCAGACACGCTTCGTGCCGTCGCGGCGGAACGGGTGCAGTTTGATTGCGATCGGGTCGATTACGTCGCTGCCGTCGACCCGGACACGTTCACGGCACCAACGGCGTCCCCGACCCATCTGTTGATCGCAGCGGCCGCCCACCTGGGGACGACCCGGTTGATCGACAACGTCGTGCTGGGCGAAGATCCTCGCCCCTAGGAACGCGCGGATCACGAGCCGTAGAGGAACCAGACCAACAGGCCAACGAGCACCGAGCCGGCACCGAGCGTCCACACCCACGCGTACCTGGACCCTTGCGCCCGGGGGCTCTGCCAACCGGCCACGGTCGGCCGTCCATCTTCGAGGTCATAGCGGAGCGGCGATTCCGTAGGCGTGGGCCGCTCCTGGACGGACTCGGTCACCACCCGATCCCGCGTGTGGGGAATGTCCAGCACAGGGGCCGGCGCATCCTCGGGAGACGGAGGCTGCATGCCGGCCAACATCTCTCCGATCTGCCGTGACGCTTGAACGGGGGGCCGGCCGGCCAGGTACGAGACCAAGGCGTCAGCCATAGCCCCGGCATCGGCATAGCGCCCAGCGGAATTCACTGCGGTGGCACGCGCGACAATCGTATCGAGCTCACGGGGAACGGCATCGCGCAAGGACGACGGCGGCGGCACCTCAGCGCGGCGGACATCGTCGAGAAGTGACTGGATGTGACTCGCCGTGTGAAGCCTCTCCCCAACCAAGAGCTCCCACAGCACGATCCCCGCGGAGAAGATATCACTCCGGTGGTCCAAGGGCTCCGCCCAGGCCTGCTCGGGCGACATGTAGAAGTACTTGCCTTTGATGACTCCCGGGTCGCTTCGTCTCGACTTGGCTTTCGCAATGCCAAAGTCAGCGATCTTCACTTCGCCCGCGAAGCTCAGCAGGACGTTTTGCGGGGAGACATCGCGGTGGACGATCCCCACCCGCTCACCCTGCTCGTCTAGATGGCCGTGGGCGTAGTCGAGCCCGCGGCATACCTCGGCCATGACGTGCGCCGCGAGGTCGACCGGGAATAGGCGGCCTGCTCGCCGTAGCGAATCGAGCACTTGGTGCGCATCGTAGCCATCGACATGCTCCATCACTAGGACATAGGCCCCGTCGACGCGGTCGAGATCCAAGGTCTGGACGATGTTTCGGTGACTCAGCGAGACCGAGAGCTTTGCCTCCTCGAGAAGCATGGAGCCGAAGCCTTCGTCCGCCGCGTGACGCGAGTGGATTCGCTTGATCGCGACGAGCTTTTCGAATCCCGCAGCCCCCGCGGTCTTGGCGAGATACACCTCGGCCATGCCGCCCGCGGCAAGGCGCCGGAGGAGCGTGAAGCGTCCGAAAGGTCGGGGCAGGTCCGCGCTAGGCATTGGGCACTCAACCGCTAATCTATTCGATTCGATTCCATGACGTAAACGAATGGTTCGCGTATGCTGGAGTCATGAGTCGACCACCCACCCCAAAGCTCACTCCGGAACACCTGGCCGACATCGGCCTCTTCGGGGGATTGAGCAAGGAGACGCTCGAAACCCTCGCCTCGTCGCTCCCGACGAGGCGTATCGAAGCGGGAGACATGGTCGTCGAAGAAGGGGACTTGTCGACGCAGATGTTCGTCGTCATTGCAGGCGAGCTCGAGGTCATCAAGAAGGGTGAGTCGGGCGGCGATGTGCGAGTGGCCGTGCTGGGCCCCGGTGACTGGTTTGGCGAGATGTCGATCATCGACGTACAACCGCGTTCGGCAAGCGTGCGGGCAGTGGCCCCGACCTTTGTGCTGGCGGTCAGCTCGGAAAATGTCGAGAACCTACTCTACCGGCGCAATGTGAAAGACTATGCGCTCTTCATCATGAACATCGCGCGCGAGCTCAGTCGACGCCTTAGGGTCGCCGATGGGATTCTCGCCCAGTTTTACGCAGCGCTCTCCCATAAATACGATCCGACCCCGAAACGCTGATGTGAGAGCCTGCGGCTAGAGCACTCGGGGCGGCGGCCCGGTCAACGTCTTGAGCTCCTCGCGCTCGCTCAGAGTGTCGAGGATGATCGTCGCCGTCTCCTCGATCGCGCAGTTCGTGACGTCGACGACGAGCCACTCCGGGTTGTCGCGGAAGATCGTGTGGGCGTATTCGAGCTCAGCTTTGACGTGGTCGCGAAGACCGTAGTTGGCGTCCGGGGGCATCCCGAGATGTTGGAGGCGCTGCCTGCGGATGTCTATCAGCTGGTCTACGTCCAGCGTCAGGCCCACGACCTTATGACCAGGGAGCTCGTACAGCTCTTGCGGCGGCTCGACGTCGAGCACGAGCGGCACGTTCGCGACCCTGAGCCCACGGCCTGCCAAGTAGGTCGACAAGGGCGTCTTGCTCGTGCGGCTCACGCCCACCAGGACCAAGTCGGCCTTGCGAAGGTTGCGCGGCTCTTTGCCATCGTCGCTCTTGACCGCAAACTCGATCGCCTCGACCCGACGAAAGTACTCCTCGGAGAGTGGCATCTCGGCGGTTGGAATGTTCATGGGCTTAGCTTCGAGATAGTGGCCGACCTGAAGGATCAGAGAGCCGATGACATCAACGTGCCGCACGCCAAGCTTCGTCGCCTGTTCGTTGAAGTGGTCCCGCAGCTCTGGCCGCACCAAGGTGAACACGACCATCGCGTCCTGCGCGGCCGCGCTCTCCAGTATGGCGGTCAATCCGCATCGGTCTCGCGCGCGCCGTTCCAGCTTCAGCCTGACGCCATGGTCTGGGAACTGAAGGAGGGTGGCTCGCGTTACTCGTTCGGCAGTTTCGCCTGTTGAGTCGCTGACGACGTAGATGACCTTCGCATCCATCGGCGCACGGGTCAGCCGCGGCGGCCCAGCTTGCGCCCGTGCATACGATTGACGCGCCGACGGTTCTTCGCCTTGCGCTTCGCATTGCGACGCGCGCTCTTGTTGCGCTTACGCGGCCGGTCGCTGCCGACGATGTTCAAGTACATGAATCGCTCCTAAGGCGGGGGTGTAGAGGATGGCGGAGGGGTTCGCAAGCCGTCACCGCCTGCGCCGTGGAAGGAGCAGCCAGTAGTCCAAGTCCAGCACGACATCCTTATGATATACTTCCCTGCCGTCCTTGGAAGCCTTCAGCGGGAATCCTGCCTCGGTCGGGCGCGCGTCTTTTAACCCGACCAATCGGACACGAAGCGCCCCGCAGTCCGTCCGGCCAGGCAGGTCGGCTTTGTCGAGGATCTCGCTGTAGGCATAGATCGTATCACCAGCGAACATGGGGTTGGCGTGCGCCCCCCCGTTCCACGCAAGGATGCCGAGCACCTTCTCCATGCCGTTGAATGACAACGAGCGTGCAATGCTGATGACGTGGCCTCCGTACATCAGGCGGCGACCGAAACGAGTTTCCTTGGTCTGCATCGCATCGAAGTGAACTTTGGCTGTGTTTTGATACAGTCGCGTCGCGATCGCGTGCTCGGACTCCTCGATCGTCATGCCGTCGACGTGGTCGATCTTCTCGCCGGTCTCATAGTCCTCGAAGTAGGCGCTACCCCCCGATGGCCAATCCTCGTAGCCGCTCAGATCGAGGTTGGAAGGAACGACCAAATCCGCTGGAGCGACCTCCTTCGGCATGGCGGGCCGGTCGGCCGCGCCGGTGGGAGTGGACGGGTCCCGCTTGTGAACCATCACCCAGCGGTAGTACTCGAGCACCGGCTCGCCTCGTTGGTTGGTCCCGACGGTCTTGACCCACACGACGCCGGTCTTGCCATTGCTGTTTTCCTTCTTACCGATCACCTCTGAAACGGACCGCAGGGTATCGCCGGGATAGACGGACGCCAAGAACCGCAAGCCGGCGTAGCCGAGGTTCGCAATCGCGTTGAGCGACACGTCGTTGACGGTCTTGCCGAACACGATGTGAAACACCAAGAGGTCATTGATGGGTGCGCGCGGGTGGCCCAGCGAGCGGGCAAACTCCGCAGAGCTATGCAGTGGATAGCGGGACCCGGTGAGCCCGATGTACATCGCCGCCTCGCCCTCGGTGATGGTACGGGGCACCGCGTGCACGAGCTTCGCCCCCACTTCGAAATCCTCGAAAAAATTGCCCGGATTGGTCTTCGCCATGTCATTCCCTCGGTTGCGAAGGGCCGACTCTAGCCCGTAAAGTCGATGCTGTCGCGCCGTCTACGAGCCCGGACCCGTCAGCTTCGCGAGGCGGAGCCCTGTGGCGACGAAGTCGCTTTACGGGGTGGTGGCCGAAAGGGTTTCGGTGCTATTTAGGGCCGGGATGGATCTGGAGAAAGAGCGCGCGAGCATGGTGAAGCATCAGCTCCGGCGTCGCGGAATCGCGGACAGCCGGGTGCTGGCGGCGATGGGCGAGGTACCCCGTGAAGTGTTCGTACCCGACGCGCATAAGCGAGACGCCTACGCCGATGGCGCCCTTCCCCTCTCGCATGGGCAGACTATCTCCCAACCCCTGATGGTCGCGATGTCGGTCGAGGCGCTTCAGCTCGAGGGCGAGGAGACGGTCTTGGAAGTCGGCGCAGGTTCCGGCTACCAAGCCGCGATCCTGTCCAAGCTGGCGAAGAAGGTCTACGCCATCGAGATCATTCCCGAGCTGGTCGCCGACGCGCGGCGCGCACTCGACTCGCTGGGGATCGACAACGTAGAGATCATCTGTGCAGATGGGCGCAAAGGGTGGCCCGAGGGTTCTCCCTATGACGGAATCGTGGTCGCCGCCGCTGCGGAAGAGATTCCGCGGGCTTTGATCGAACAGCTCAAAGAGGGTGGCCGGCTGGTCATTCCGGTTGGCAGCGGCTGGGGCCAGTCGCTTCAGACCTCGCGCAAGCGCGACGGCAAGCTCGAAACGGCAGAGCTGTGTCGATGCGTCTTTGTGCCGTTGGTCCATGGCAGCTAGACTCCGGCCCGCGGAGGAGCACGCAATGAGCTCGATTGTCTTTCGATACATTCATTTCTTGGGCATCATTTTCTGGATAGGCACCGCTGTGGCCGTCGCGGTCGCCGCGTCCGCCCCCACGCCATGGGAAAGCGGTATCGCGCAAGCGCTCCGTAAAGTGATGCTGCGAGTGACGACTCCGGCGATGCTTCTTGCGTTCGCAGGCGGCTTCGGAATGTTGATCCCGGACTTCGCCGAGCAGTACGCGAAGCACGGTTGGATGCACGCAAAGCTCGGGCTCCTACTCGCGCTGGCCGGCGCCACCGGCATGCTCTCCGGAAAGCTGCGGCGCTGGGCGGGGGGCCAAGAGGTCGAAGCGAAGACATTCAGCCGCCTGGCCTGGGTGATCGCGACACTCGCGGTGCTCATCGTGACCCTCGCAGTCATCCGCCCATTCTAGCCCCAGTGACGCTGGCACCCCGTAGAGCCGACGCGTGGCGTCGTCCACGGGGCTTCGCTGGCACTGGCACTGGCACTGGCACTGGCACTGGCACTGGCACTGGCACTGGCACTGGCACTGGCACTGGCACTGGCACTGGC
>CAZHPJ010000182.1:0-6317 GCA_964534585.1 uncultured Sandaracinaceae bacterium
GTACGCCCGCGAAGCGAACGACTATGACCTCTACTCGGTGGTCGATTTCTATGAGAGCTATCGAGCGTTCATCAGAGGCAAGGTTGCGTCACTACTGGCGGCGGACGCGGAAGCGTCGCCGGGTGCGCGGGAGCGCGCGAGGCACGAGGCGCGGCGATACTTCCTCCTGGCCTTGGCGTACGAACGCCCGCCACTGGTGCCGCCCAGGGTCGTCGCAGTCGGCGGCATGATTGCGAGTGGCAAGAGCAGCGCTGCCACGACGATCGCAGAGTTACTCGCCGCCCCTTTGCTGAGCTCCGACAGAACGCGCAAGGGCCTCATGGGCCGTGGGCCAACCGAATCGATGCGAAGCCAAGCATGGTCGGGAGCCTACTCGCCGGGCGCCACCGGGGCGGTCTACGATGAGCTTTGGCGGCTTGCCGACATCGTGCTCTCATCGGGACGTCCCATCGTGCTCGACGCCTCCTTTCGCACCGCAGCGATGCG
Organism: uncultured Sandaracinaceae bacterium; assembly: GCA_964534585.1. Lineage (GTDB taxonomy): Bacteria > Myxococcota_A > Polyangia > Polyangiales > Houyiibacteriaceae > SG8-38. The sequence continues at coordinate 487 of CAZHPJ010000182.1, forward strand.
AGACGCCGCCCGCCGTTTGGCCGACCGGCACGGAGTCCCGTTCTTGCTGGTGGAGTGTAGCGCCCCGCGCAAGCTCATTCAGCAACGCCTCGCCGCGCGCGAAAGGCTTGGCGCGCACGAGAGCGACGCCCGACCCGATTTGCTCGATGAGTTTGAAAAACGCTTTGAGCGTGTCGACGAGCTCCCGTCGTCCGAGCACGTGCGGCTCGACACCTCTCGCCCTCGGGACGAGAATCAGGCACGGCTCGAGGCGATCCTCGGAAGCTAGGCTCTGCCTCACGGACGCACCGTGAGGACGGGAACCGGCGAGTACCGGAGGCAGTACTGTGAGGCGCTTCCAAGCATCATCCCGCGTAGCCGGCCTTGCCCCCTGCAACCGACGAAGAGAAGGTCGGCGTTGATGTTGGCGGCCGCATTGCAGAGCATCTTGCCGGTCGGGCCGTCCAGCACATGCCAAGTCGTGTTGGACTTCAGTCCTTCGCTCACGATGAGCTGCTCGAGACGCGAGCGCGCCGTCGACGCAAGGCCTTCGAGCACGCTTGGCCACTCGGTCGGCATGATGCTCTCGGTGATCGGGTGAGGCACCACGTAGAGCAGAGCCACCTCGCCGTCGATCGCGTTGCTCACGTCGCGCGCCCACCGAACCGCCTCGATCCCGTGCGCGGAGAAATCGACCCCTACGGCGATGCGCGCTCCTGCATAGTCTTTGCGAAGGCGCCCACACGACACGAGGACGGAGCAAGGCGCCTGCCGGACGACGCGGTCCGCGGTTGAGCCGAGTAAACGCTCCGGAAGGCCGATCGCGCCGACCGGATCGCCCACGGCGATCAAGTCAGCGTTCACCGAAACCGCGGTCCGTAAAATGATCTCCCACGGCTGGCCTTCCTCGCACGCGGTCTGACAACTCAGGCCAAGCTCTTCACATCGCTGGCGTTCGCTTTCCAGCTCTTGTAGCGAGTTCTCGAAACGCCCCTTGAGCCGCTCACGAAGCGCTTGAGCAGCAGACCTCGCGCCAATGGGCAGATCGCGCCACGCATGCTCCAAGCCGACCTCGCTCGCATGCACCAACCACATCGTCGCGCCGGTGGATCGAGCGGTCGGGATGGCGAGCTGCATCGCGCGATGGCCGGACTCACCGAGGTCTGTTCCCACAACGATGGTCTTGATCGACATGGCTTGCTTTCGGAGCAAGCGCCGTGCCAGGTCACACGCCCGGGTCGGAAAGCTGCTGGATGGCGTATTCCACGAAGTCCGACTCGGTCAGCATGCCTACCAGCCGCCCTTGCTCGACGACCGGCACGCAGCCGTGACCGTGCGACCGCAGGATGAGTGCTGCGTCCAAGGCGGAAGTGTCCGGGTAAACCGTGCGCACTTCTTTCGTCATGACCCATCCCGCTTCGATCCACCGGTTCATGTGAGCCTGTTCGCTAGACAGGGCTCCCGACAGGCTTCCCTCCTGACTGCGCAATACGTCGCGGTGCGAGATCAGGCCGAGCAAGCCGCCAGAGGCGTCCGCTACGGCAACATGACGGATGCTTTTCGACTCCATCAGTCCGATGACTTCGCGAAGCAGGCTGGTCGGACCAACGGCCACCACTGGCTGCGTCATGAGGTCTCGGACCAAGAGCTGTGTCATGGTCTGTCTCTGCGTCGCATGTTCCATGCCAGGGCTGGCCAGCGCCCCCAAAAGCGCATAGTCTGCACTTCAGGAAACCGTGAACGCAGATTTTGCGTCGCCTGAAGGCTCTTTTGCCCCAAGTCCCTGGCTATTGGCTGCAAGGTCCTTGGGCTCACAATTTGCTAGTGATCGCACCGCTATGCCGGACACATTCTACGAGCGCCTAAGCGCCCTGGACGCAACGTTCCTCGACGTGGAGAGCAAGGCCGCCCCCATGCACGTGGGCGCCACGCTCCTCTTCGACGCGAAGCCTCTGATGCTCGAGCACGGAGGCCTCGATATCGAACGCCTCACGAGGTTCACGGAGGCGGCAATCGATTCGATTCCCCGTTACCGACAGCGGGTGGAGTGGATACCTGGGTTCGGGCACCCGGTCTGGGTCGACGATGAGCGTTTCGACATGCACTTCCATCTGCGCCACACGCGGCTGCCGCTGCCTGGCGACGAGCGCTCGCTCAAGCGTTTGGCGGGGAGGCTGTTCTCGCAACATCTCGATCGGAGCCGGCCGCTATGGGAGTTCTGGGTCGTCGAAGGCATTGAGAACGATACGTTCGCGCTCATCATCAAGGTGCATCACTGCATGGTCGACGGCGTCGCGGGTGTTCAACTCCTCGAGGCCTTGCTGCAAGTCAGCCCGGACGCTGTGGAGCGCGAGCCGAACGAATGGCGGGCACGCCCGGCTCCCAGCCGCACGCAGCTCGTCCTCAGCGAAACGAGCCACCGCGTCGACGGCCTTCGTAAGCTCAGCCACTTCATGCCCCGGGTTCGGGAAAACTTCCAGGGCCTGTCGAACGTGATTCGCTCGGGAATGAAGCCGGCTCCGAGAACGCCTTTTACGGAACACGACATCAGCCCCTATCGCCGATTCGACTGGACCTCATTCAAGCTCGACGAAGTGAAGGCCATCAAGAAGTCGCTGGGCGGCACGATCAACGACGTGGTGGTCGCTTCGACGACTGGCGCGGTGCGACGTTTCCTTCTGCGCCGGGGCTCGGACGTCGACTCGATGGAAGGATTCCGCACGGTTCTGCCCGTAAACACCAGAAAAGCTGGCGGCCTGTCGGTCGGCAATCACGTGGCCATGCTGCTCGCAAACCTCCCCGTGACCGAGCGCGACCCCCTCGAACGACTGAGAAAGGTCATTCGGGTGACGACAGAATTGAAGAAAGAATCGAACCAAACGGGGGGGACAGAGCTCATCGAAGACGTGGCCGACCTCACGACCAAACGTCTGGTGTCAGAGCTCTACCGAGCTGCGATGCGGTTGCGCACGTACAATCTGATTATCACCAACGTGCCAGGCCCGCCAATGCCACTCTACATGCTCGGTGCGCGGATGAAGGCGATCTATCCGATGGTCCCGCTGATGCAAAACCAGAACCTCGGCATCGCGCTGTTCAGCTACGCCGGCGACATACACTGGGGCTTCAACGCGGACTGGGAGTCTTTCCCCGACGTGCACGACTTCGTCGAGGATCTCGAGGCTTCGTTCGCGGTGTACAAGGAGCTCGCTGCGGTGCATGCACCCACCGTGTCAGGAAGCGAGGAGGCCTCGGCGCGCGCCTAGAAATCACAGTGCCCAACGTCGGCACGTCAACTGCAAAGCAAGGTAACCATGACTAGTCTAAATACCGTATCCGACTTCCCCAAGACGAGCTATACACTGAACGCAGAGGGCTCCAAGGGCCGCGTCCTGATCGTCGACGATGAAGCGAACGCGCGCAATGCTCTCGCGGAGCTCCTCGATGACGCCGGATACTCGGTGAGCACGGCTGCCGACGGACGAACGGCTCTGTTGCAGATGGAACAGGTCGACCCGGACGTGGTTCTGACAGACCTCAAGATGCCCGCGATGGACGGCTTGTCGTTGATCGAGCGTGGGCGGCCCATGGCGCCTCACACGACCTTCATCGTGATGACGGCATTCGCGACGATCGATACTGCCGTCCAAGCGATCAAGCTCGGCGCAGAGAGCTACCTGACCAAGCCTCTAGAGCTCGATGCAGTCATCGCGATCGTCGACCGTGCGCTCGGACGGACGCGGCTCTCCCGAGAAGCCGCCCAGCTCCGCCAGCGCGTCGACGATCGGTTCCAGCTCGGCAAGATCTTGGGCGAGCACCCTTCCATGCAGCGGCTGATGAAGAACATCGCGCAGGTCGCTCGGAGCAGGGCCACGGTCCTGATCCATGGCGAAACCGGCACCGGCAAGGAGCTCATCGCTGCAGCGATTCACCAGAACTCGCAGCGGAAAGACAAACCGTTCGTTCGGCTGAACTGCGCATCCTTGAGCGAAACCTTGCTCGAGTCCGAGCTCTTTGGGCATGAACGCGGTGCGTTCACGGGCGCGGTGGCACGGCGCGAGGGGCGATTCAAGCAAGCCGACGGCGGCACGCTCTTCCTCGATGAGGTGAGCGAGATCCCGCTAGGCGTCCAGATCAAGCTTCTGCGCTTCCTGCAGGAGCGGGAGTTCGAGAGGGTCGGTGGCAACGAAACGTTGAAAGTCGACGTTCGGGTCGTGGCGGCAACGAACCGCAACCTGAAGCTCCGCGTGGACGAAAACCAGTTCCGCGAAGACCTCTTCTACAGGCTGAAGGTCGTCCAGCTGGACGTGCCTCCGTTGCGTGTCCGCCGGAGCGACATCCCACTACTGGCGTATGCGTTCCTTCGCAAATACACCGCAGAGAACGACCGATCGATACAGGGCCTGACGGAAGAGGCCCTGCAGCACCTGATGATCTATCCCTGGCCCGGCAACGTCCGCGAGCTAGAGAACGCCATCGAACGAGCTGTGGTCATGTGTGAAAGCGACCTCATCGACCGCGACGACCTACCGACCTCTGCCCACGGCGACTTGCAGAACGGCTCGGTCATGGCGCTGATTCCGGGCATCACGATGGCCGAGCTCGAGCGCGTCGCGATTCTCCGCACCTTGGACGCGGTCGATGGCTCCACCGCCCGGGCAGCCGAGATCCTCGGGATCAGTCAACGCAAGATCCAATACCGTGTGAAGGAATGGGGCTACCAGTCCTCGACGCTCGACTAGGGCGCCATCGGGATCCAAAAGGATGCACACGTGCCGCCTTCAGGAAGCGGGGTCAGCTGCGCCGCGCCCCCGTGCAGGTCCACGATTCGCTTGACGATGGCGAGACCAAGCCCGGTGCCGGCGTCCTTCGTGGTGACGAACGATTCGAAGGCCTGCTCCGCGAATTCGGCGGAGATCCCGGCACCGTTGTCGATGATGGCAACCTCCCACCTGCCGCCGTCGCACTTCCGGCTGACGACCTGGATGATGCGCTGACGGCGGCTGGCCACCGCTTCGACCGCGTTTGTGATCAGGTTGTTGACGACTTGCTTGAGACGGTCGCGCTCCGCGATGAGCACGCACGAAGCCATATCGATGTCTTCGCTGAACTCGATCCCCTGCGATTCGATCTCAGGACGGCGAAGCTCCACGACCTCCTTCAGTAGCGCATGGCCATCACACCGGACCGGATCGAGCTTTCGCGCCCTCGCTAAGTTGAGAAAGTCGTCGAGCAAGAGCGACAGCCTTCGGAGCTCGTCCTGCACCACGTTCGTCCGCCTCTCGATCTTCCGGCGCGTCGACGCGTCTTGAACGCGGGAAGCGGTGCGGCGAAGGACCTCGAGCTGCAACTTGGCCGCGTTGAGGGGATTGCGCACCTCGTGAGCCAAGCCCGCGGTCAGCCTCCCCATCACCGCAAGCGACTCCGCTTCGGCCGTCTTCTTGAGCACGTAGTCCTCGCGATAGGTCTCGAGCATGATCGCAAGCTCGATGTCGCAGATCTGGTCGATCGCGCGGTGGTCCTCGAACGCTCCGAAACCATCTTCGGAGGACTCCGCCAAGGCGCGATGAAGCCCTATCCGCATCACATTCATCCCGGTGAGCATGTAACGTTGCTCGAGGCCAACCTTCACGTGGGCGCGACCGATCCGCGCCCTCTTCTCGAAGTATGTCTCGTCGTACGGACCGGCGAACAGCTCTACGATCCACTGCGTGAGGGAGACCTTGAGCCGCGCGACCTGAGCCTCGCCCTTCAGAACGGCGCGGGCGCCGGGGTCGTCGAGAACGGCCTCATAGAACCGGTCCACGATGGGGCTGTGGTGTGGCCGCATCCGGGGACCCATCGCTGGTAGG
>CAZHPJ010000183.1:0-6316 GCA_964534585.1 uncultured Sandaracinaceae bacterium
AAAACAGCCTGCTTCACGCCGTACTCGTGGCAGTACTCGAACAGCTTTCGGGTGACACCCAGAGTGATGCGGTAGCGCTCTTCGGTGTCGGTGGTGAAGTGGGTGACCGTCGCCATGTGAATGAGCGCGTCGGGTCGAGAGATTCGGAACACATCCTCGGCGGGGCGTTTTCGAATGTCGACCTGGTGCATCTCGACACCTTCGGGCACGTCGGGCCATGGACGGCGATCGATCCCGATGACCTCGTGTCCGCGACGGACGAGCCGGTACGCGACGCCGCGCGCCAGCGTGCCACTGATTCCGGTGATCAAGATCTTCATGATGTGCGCTTGTTCTCCGGGTCCGGCATGCGCTCGAACATGAACGATCGAGGACGCGCGTCGAGCCCCGTGCTAATCAGTCGCTCCATCGCGTGACGAACTTCTTCGACGTATTGCTGTACGACGTGGTCGGACTCCGAGCCATCGCCCTCGAAGTGCATGGGGGGGCCGTAGTAGACCTGGCAAGCCACGGGCAATGGAAAGAAGATCAACTGGGGCGCCACAGGAACGAATGGCCCATTGACCAGCTTGGCGAGCCACTTGATGTGGAAGATCTGCGGAAACGACTCCTCGCCACCGATGAATGCGCATGGGATGATGGGCGCGCCCGTCTTGAGGGCAAGCCGCATGAACCCCGTTCCGAAGTGAACGAGCTTGTATCGGTCTTTGTAGAGCTTGCCCGCGCCGCGTGCGCCTTCGGGGAACACTATCAGCAACCGCTCGTCGTTTAGTAACTGCTCGCCGTGCTCGGGCAGGCCCGTGAGGTGGCCGAGCTTGCGCAGCGTGGGCCTCGCAAAGGGCGACCTCGTCAGGAAATACTCCGCCATGCCTTGGCCGAGACGCGGCGCATCATCGTTGAGCAGCAGCGAGGTGAGGATCATCGCGGCATCGGCGCCGATACCGCCCGAGTGGTTGGCGATGATGAGCCCCCGCCCCGTCGTGGGGACGTTCTCGAGACCGAAGGCTGTCACCTTGAGATAGTGACGGTACAGGTACGCCATCGGTGAGTAGGCGCGCGCTAGCGTTTTCTTCGAGAGGCCGAATCGATCGAACCCGTAGTCGTCGAACTCGATGGGGAGGCGGTCTACGTTCCGCCTGACTTGTGGGTCGTCCAAAAAAGACATGGTCCGGCCGCAAGGCCTATTTCGTAGGCTTCCAAAGTGGGCGCTTGAAACACCACAGCGTCGAGCCCTTGGTGCCGGCCGACGTTACGAGCTCCCAGCCTTGCTGCCCCATCTTGTTGGAGCGCTCGGTAACCTCTGCGACCCCCGTGGCCTGGAAGCACTGGTACTGCCATTGGTTCTTCTTGGGCAGGTCGTCTGCCGTGACGGGGTTGGCCTCCGCGATCAAAACGGCCGCGACCAAAGCTCCCACTACAAACACCGCGACGATGATGGCTTTCATGTCGATACCTCCTCAGAGTCGGGCTTATAACACGCAGGTTAGCCCGGTGATGGCCCTGACCGCGGCGAAATTTTCTTTCTGCCAGATCGCTAAGCGATGACGAATGGACGCAGCATCAGCGGAATTTTCTGCCAGTGAGCTACCCGAGGATGTCCCTCACCCGATGCACGTCGTCGGGGTCGGATGTCGTGGGGACTAGCAGCACATCGTCGGCACCCGCGTCCTTGGCTTGCTGAACGGCGTTTTTGAGGGCCTGCGGGGTCGTCGCTATGCAGATCTGCTTCACGCTTTCACGCGCTATGGGCACCATGAAATTCAGGTAGCGATCGAGGTAAGCGTCTAGTTGCTCGCGAGCGTTGGGGCCGAGAGCATACCAAAAGCCCGTTCCCAGCCATGGCGCCGGTCGGCCGCGCTCCTTCCACGCGCGTCGCGCCGCCTCGAACTGCAATTCCATCTCGGCGGCGGACGGTCCAAAGCTGAACCCACACAAACCGTCAGCCCACTTCGATGCGACTTGGATCGACTCGACCATGAGCGAGCCTGCGAGAAGCTTTGGACCGCCTTGCTGTACGGGAGCCGGGCCCACCGGGAGGGCGCCCTCGACCACGGGTTCCCCACGCCAGACACTGCGCATGGTCTCGACGCTTTGCGCGAGCCGGCTGAGGCGCTTGCCGAGCGGAGCATCGACCGACTGGTAGTCCTGTTCACGCCCACCAACCCCGAGCCCTGCGATGAAGCGCCCGCCTGACAACACGTCGATAGTTGCGAGCTGCTTGGCGAGCATGACCGGGTGGTGGAGCATCGGTACGAAAACGCCACTGATGATCTTGACACGTTCGGTGAGAACCGCGGCCGCCGCGAGAGCTGCCGTCATATCCGGGTTGTAAAACGAGATACGCTCGCCCGCTGCGATGCTCGCAAAAAAGCCTGCGTCGACGCGCTCACACCAGCTCAAGAAGGTGTCTCTGTCGAGGCCCGGCGCCATGACCGGAAGGTTCATCCCAATTTCCATGTGTTCCTCTCTGCGGTCTTGGGGGGCCGTTGCATCCTCTAGCGATGGCGTCTAGGACTGGGGGCACCATGCGCAATCCCAAGGACTTCTTCAAACCCATGGCTATCGGTGCGCCCGAGCCCCCACGGGAGATCCCGTTCCGGCCGTCGCGGATGATCCACTTTTTCGATCCGAGCAATCCCAAGATGGCCGCGAAGGCGCCGAGCATCGCCGCCAAGTGCGATGTGCTCCTGGGCAACCTCGAGGACGCCGTCCAGGCCGACAAGAAGATCGAGGCTCGTGAGGGCTTCGTGAAAATCGCCAAGGAGAACGACTTCGGTGACTGCCAGCTCTGGACTCGGGTCAACAGTCTCGACAGCCCCTGGTTCCTCGACGATGTGTGGCAGATCGTCCAAGAGGTGGGCGACAAGGTCGACGTGATCATGGTGCCCAAGGTCGAAGGTCCTTGGGACATTCACTACGTCGATCGTCTGCTCGCTCAGCTCGAGGCGCGCGCCGGCGTGAAGAAGCCGATTCTCGTGCATGCGATTCTAGAGACCGCGCTCGGCGTGGCGAATGTCGAGGAGATCGCTGGCGCGAGCCCACGCATGCAAGGCCTCAGTCTCGGCCCTGCGGACCTTGCGGCATCCCGACGCATGAAGACGACGCGCGTTGGTGGCGGTCATCCCGGCTACTTGGTGCGCGCGGATCCGGACCCAGACAATCCCGACGCGACGCGCGCCACCGCTCAGCAGGATCTATGGCACTACACCATCGCGCGCATGGTCGACGCCTGTGTCGCGAACGGCATCTTCGCGTACTACGGGCCGTTCGGAGACATCCGCGACACGCTTGCCTGTGAGGATCAATTCCGGAACGCCTTCCTGCTCGGCTGCGTCGGCGCCTGGTCGCTTCACCCGGTACAGATCGACATTGCCAAGAAAGTCTTCAGCCCACCGGTCGACGAAGTGCTATGGGCGAAGCGCGTCATCGAAGAGATGGGCGACGGCTCCGGCGCCGTCATGCTCGACGGCAAAATGCAGGACGATGCAACGTACAAGCAATGCAAAGTGATGGTAGGGCTCGCTCGCATGCTCGCCGAAAAGGACGCTGACCTGAAGGCGGCGTACCAGTTCTGAGAGGTGTAACGATGAGCACGCGACACCGTCCGCGACGAAGTGTGTTGTACATGCCCGGCGCGAACGCCCGGGCCCTCGACAAGAGTCGTACGCTTCCCGCGGACGCTTTGATTTTCGATCTCGAGGATGCGGTTGCGCCTGACGCGAAGGTGACCGCCCGCACTCAGATCATCCAAGCTGTCGAGAGCGGGGGTTACGGGAAACGCGAGATCCTGATCCGCACCAACGGCTTGAATACGCCTTGGGGTTACGATGACCTGGTCGCCGTTGCGAAGGTCGGCGCGGATGCGGTCTTGCTTCCGAAAGTCGAGAGCGCGGAAACGGTGCGGCAGGCCGAGTCGGTCTTGGTATCGCATGGCGCGCCGCCTGGCCTGGCCATTTGGTGCATGATGGAAACCCCACGCGGGATGCTGCATGCAGAAGAGATCGCGGATGCGAGCCCGCGCCTCGGGGGTCTGGTGATGGGTACGTCGGATCTTGCTAAAGATCTTCAGGCGCAGCATACCGCGATGCGGCTTCCGCTCATTACGGCCTTGGGCCTGTGCATGCTCGCCGCGCGCGCGGCTCGGGTCGCCATCCTCGACGGGGTGTACCTCGACCTGAACGACCACGAGGGGTTCGTCGATTCTTGTCGTCAGGGAGCTGAGCTTGGGTTCGACGGAAAGACCGTGATCCACCCGAAGCAGCTCGCGGCCGCAAACGAGGCATTCGCACCATCCGATGACGAGCTCAGGCTTTCCCGCCGCATCATCGACGCCTATGCCGAAGCGGAAGCCGAGGGCAAGGGTGTGGTCTTGGTGGATGGCAAACTGATCGAGAGGCTGCACGTCGACCATGCCAAGCGCGTGGTTGCGCTCGCCAAGGCGATTGCGGCGTAGACGCGAACGAAAAGAGGGGCTAGTCTCCCCGTTCCACTATGCGCTTTTACGAATTCGAAGCGAAGCAACTCCTCAAAAGACACCGGATTCCGCTGGTTCAGAGCAAAGTTGCCAAGACGGCCGATGAGGCAGAAAAGGTCGCCTCGGACATAGGCGGCCCGGTCATCGTGAAGGCCCAGGCCATCGCGCCCGGCCTTGCGGCTGCGTCGGTGAGGGAGGCAGCCAACCCGGCCGCCGCAAAAGCCGCCGCTGCCGAGCTCCTTGGGCTCGACGATGGCGGCCGGAAGCCCAACGGCCTGCTCGTCGAGGCCAGACCGACGGGCGAAGCGGTATACAGTCTGAGCTTCACCTATGACGGCACCACCAAGCGTCCGGTTGTGGCGGCATGCGACATGGCCGGCAAGATCGACGATCTCGGAGATACACACCCCGACAGGATCGTCAGCCGTCACTTTTCGGCGCTCTATCCGTTCTCCGATTACATCGCCAAGGAGCTCGCCAAGTCACTCGCACTCGAGGGCAACGACCTCAAGCGCATGACGCGCATCGTGTCCGGGCTCGCGCGGCTCTTTCTCGAGTACGATTTGGCGGACCTCGACATCACGTCACTGGTCAAGCTCGGAGACGGCAACTTCGTGGTGCTCGACGTCGAGGCCGACCTCGAAATCGAGGCGCGCCATCGCCAAAGGCCGATGCTAGACGAGCTCGGTTTCTCGAAGGACGACCTTCGGCAGGTGCGTGAACCGACGGAATTCGAGCTCGAAGGTGCGCGAATCGACGCGGAAGACCCTCGAGGCATCATCAGCCCGATCGCCGAGTTCGATGGCAACATCGGCTTGGTCATTGGCGCCGGTGGTGGGTCGCTAACGTTGACCGATGCGGTGCGAAAGCACGGCGGCCGACCGGCCAACTACGCCGCGATAGGCGGTAACCCGAGTGTGGACAAGGCGCGCAGGCTCACCAAGCTCGTGCTCACCAAGCCGGGGGTCGAGAAGATCGCCGTGATGTCCAACGTCGTTTCCAACACACGCGCCGACCTGGTCGCGCGCGGCGTCATCAAGGGCATCACAGAATTGGGGTTCGAGCCAGCAGACAAGATTCTGATCTTTCGGGTTCCGGGAGCTTGGGAGGCCGATGCAGCCAAGATCCTGAAGAAGTACGGCGTCGAGTACTGCGATCGCACGGTTTCGATTAGCGAAGCAGCGAGACGCGCCGTTGAGAAAGTTGGGTAGAGGAATCAGCAATGGCCGTTATCGTTCACGAAGATTTCCAGTTCATCGTCCAGGGCATCACCGGGCGTGAGGCAGTGAACTTCACTCGCGAGTGCTTGCAGTACGGCTCGAAGATCATCGGCGGCGTCACGCCCGGAAAAGGCGGCCGCGAGGTGTATGGCGTTCCGGTCTACGACACGGTCCGCGAGATCACCGAGAAGGAAAGGGTCGACGGAACCATCATCACGGTGCCACTCGCCTTTGCACCGGATGCCGCGTACGAAGCGATCGATGCCGGTATCAAAGAAGTGATCATCATCACCGAAGGCATTCCGCGCAAAGACGCCTCTGCCATCGTCGAGTACGCAGAGCTGCACGGCGCTCGACTCATCGGCCCGAACTGTCTCGGTGTCATCGTGCCGGATGTGTGCCGCTTCGGAAGCCTTGGTGGCCCCGCGGTCGACTGCCGCAAAGCCTTCAAACCAGGCGTCGTCGGCGTGATGTCGCGTTCCGGCGGGATGACCACCGAGATCTGCAACGCCCTGACTCTCTCCGGGCTCGGCGTGAGCACGGCGATTTCAATCGGTGGTGACCCGGTAATCGGCTCCACGTACGTAGACCTGATTCCGTTGTTCGAGGCGGATGAAGATAC
>CAZHPJ010000184.1:0-6285 GCA_964534585.1 uncultured Sandaracinaceae bacterium
GCTCGCCCTTGGCCGTGGGGATGGTCGACACGCGAACGTCGACCACCTTGCCGGCGATCTTCTTGGTGATGCGGCCGTCTTGAGGAAGGCGCTTTTCCGCGATATTGAGGCCGGCCTCGATCTTCACGCGACTCACGATCGAGGCTAGGAACCCACGATTCGCCTCCTTGCGAGGGATGAGCCGCCCGTCAACTCGATACCGCACGATGACCTTATCCTCGGTCGGCTCGATGTGAATGTCAGACGCACGCTCCTTGACCGCGGTATAGAACAGATTGTTGACCCAGCGAATGACCGGCGCTTCGTCGGTCATGTCGATCAGGTCGCGGAGCTCCTCGACCTCTTCGCCCTCTTTCGCCTCGGCGAGCGCGGTTTCATCTTTGCGCTCGTAGACGCGGTTGATAGCGTCGTCGATTGTTTCATCCGATGCCGCCACCGAGATGATCGTCTTCCCGAGAAGAATCCGGAGGTCGTCGATCGGGAAGGGGTCTAGCGGGTTGGCGACGGCAACGCGGACGCTGTCATCCGATTGAGTCAGCGGGAGCACGCGGTTCTGACGCGCGAAGTGGATAGGGACCGCCTCGATGAGCTCTTCCGGAATGAGGTCGGTGCTGATCTTCTCGATGAATTCCATGCCGACCTCGTCGGCCAGCGCCCGGACGACTTTCTCCTCCTCGACGGTATGCGTGGCGACCAAAAAGTCCGTGAGGTCGATCGCGCGGTCCGCCGCGGTCTCGAGCGCATCCTCGAGCTTCTCGGGCTCGAGCGCGCCGCGCCGAACCAAGATCTCACCAATGTAGCGCTGCTCGAAGCTCATTCTTTGGCGCCCTCTGCTTCTTGGTTAGTGGGTTGCGGTGCTTCTTCGGGCGCTTCGGCGGCGGGCTCGACCGTGGGTTCGGCTGTCTCGGCCGTTTCCACGGGGCCGGGCGCTGGCTCGTCAGGCTCGATGAGCTGAGCGGACCCTTCCGAAGCGACAGGTTCTTCGGGCTCTACGCCGTGCTGTGGCTCCGTCGGTGGGGGTGGCGCGCTACCCCCTTTCTGCTCGTTCGCCGCGGTCGGCGGGACGGACTTGGCGGAGTCCGGCTCGACCAGGGCCGTCGACTCGGTCTCGTCCGGTCCGATCACGAAGGTTTCTTCCTTTGCAGCCCCAGGCGGACGGTACGCGCCGACCGGTGCGCGGGGAATGTGGTCGGGTGCGGGCTCGAGCTCCGCCGCCTGAGCAAGCCTGATCTCCTCTTCTACGCTGTCGATCTCGTTGACGATCTCCGCAACGAGGCCTCGTGTCCGCGAGTAGTCGATGTGCGGCTCGAACTTGTCCTCACCGAACACGAAGTAGCGGTCGATCATCTGCTGTCGCTCTTGCATTTTGCGCTCGAAGATCTCGCGAAGGTCGCCCGGGTCGCGGATGATGTACGGCGTGAGGATGAGCAGCAGGTTCGTCTTGCGCTTGGTCTTGCTAGTCTTGCGGAAGAGGGCGCCCAAGATCGGGATGTCGCCCAGGACCGGAACTTTGTCTTCTTTGTTCTGGATCGCATCGCGCATCAGACCACCGATGACGATCGTTTGCTGGTCGCGCACCATCACTTCCGTTTTCGCGGTGCGGCGGTTGATCGAGACAACGCCCAAGGTGCCGGAGGTCGCGCCCTGCTCGGAGATCTCCTCTTCGATCTCGAGCCGGATCTCGTTGTTTGCGTTGATATGCGGCGTGACCCGGATGGTGGTGCCCACGTCCTGACGGGCGACGCTGCCGAGGCCGCCAGCCAAGCCCGCTAGGGAGCCGAGGCCCTGCCCCCCTTGTGCGCCTCCGGCCAAACCCCCCAAGCCCCCCAAGCCCCCGAACGTGCCCGGGGCAACGCCGTTGGTCTGCAGTGGGATGTTTTCGCCGACGCTGATCTCGGCTTCCGTGTTGTCCATCGCAATGATGTGCGGCGTCGAGAGCACGTCGGCATCGCCAGAAGACGCCAGCGCGGTCACCACGACGCCGAAGCCGGGAACCGAGAAGCCAACGAGCTGCTGCGAGTTTTCGATCGTCGGTCCTCGAACCCCGAGCGCCAAGCCGGTGAGGTTGTTCTGAGTGAGGTCGATGGACGAGGGAGCGTTGAAACCGAACAGGGAGAGCGAGCCGTCGGTCGGGAAGTCACCCGCGCCTCCGTGGAACGCGAAGCCGAGGTCCGAGGATCGCTCGACACCGAGCTCCATGACGACCGCCTCGATGAACACCTGCTTCCGCGGTGCGTCGAGACGTTCGATCACACGCTTTAGCGCAGTGTAGTCGTGCAGTGACGAGGTGATGACGAGCGCGTTCGAGGGTTCGTATGCCGTGACGGCGACGGTACCCTCGAAGAGCGAAGCGGCCCTGGGCGTAGCGGCGGTGCGCTGAGCCTGGCCGCGGGGAACTCCCGGCCTGCGTGGGCCCCCGGCGCTCACGAGCGAGGTCAGGGCGCTCGCGATGTCCGTGGCGGCGCCATGCTGCACGTAGTGCACATGAATGCGCCCCTCGCCTTCGAGCACCACGTCGAGGTGACGGATCATCTCGAGGATGCGCAGGTAGGAGCGCTCCGTCGAGATGATGATTAGCGAGTTCGTGCGCTCGTCTGCGATGATGTTGCGGATGGTCGGCTCCGCTGCACCGCTACCCAGCGCCGTCGCCGTCCTCGTCCTTCCTTTTTTCTTGGCCGCCGGCCTAGCGGGCGTTTTGGGTTTGGCAACTGCCGTGTCGACCGCGAAGATCTCCAGCAGTCTACCGGCGAGCTCCGCCGCGTTTGCGTAGTGAATCGGCTCAATCCACGTCTGGGTGCCGCTGCGCGGAAGGTCGAGTAAAGCGATTAGACGGAGCATGCGACGGATCTGGGATCCCGTATCGGTGAGGATCAGCATGTTGGTCGGGGCGTACGAGGTGATATTTGCCGACCGGGACGAGAAGCGCGCGAGCAGGTTGGTGACATCTTCGACGTCAACGTGCTCCAAGTGGTGAATGCGCGTGATGTAGCGATCGGAGGCCGGCGGCGCGCTTCCTTCGGCGTAGATCGGAATGGTTTGCCGTTCGATTTCCTTTGCCTCGATGATTTTCAGGTATCGACCGGCCGGCACGACCGTGAATCCGTTGACCTCCAAGACGGACAAGAACGCTTGGTAGGCCTCTGCCACCGTGACTTTGGTTGGCGCAAATACCGTTGCTTTGATCGCGCGAAGCTTCGTTGGCAGGATGAAGCGGCGCCCGGTCATGTTCGAGATCAACCGAACCAAGTCGGGAAGCGCCGCTTCCTCGAGATTGAACGTCACCCGGGCACGCGGGGACATCGGTATGAATTCGACGCCGGTCTCGAACTGCGGCAGCTCGTTCTCGAGCTCTTCGCGTTCTGCTGCGGAGGCCTCGGCCTTCGGGTCTTCTTTGGGCGCCGGTCGAAGAGGCACCGGCGACCTAGGAAGCCGTGCGGGTGGGGTTGCCGGTTTTGCTTCGTTCTGTTGGGCTAACGCCTCGTGCCCCGTGCTCAGCAGCAGAGAGCCAACGAGCAAACACATGAGCTGTATTCTAGAAATCACGATTCATTCCCCGCCTGCATTCCTTGGGTGGCGCCTCATTCAATGTTGTACTCGATGGTCATTTCTTTGTTCTGCCGCTTGATCGCGAGCGTGAGCTTGTCTGCGGTTCGCAAGCGCGAATACGCCTGGAGCGCGGTGTCGGGGCTCGTCATGTCGAATCCGTTGATCGTGCGCAGCATGTCGCCGTTTCGCACTCCCAGGCGGCCGAGCAGGCTGGTGCGGCGAATACCATAGAGCTTGACCCCGACGACGCGGCCGTTCTCCTCGTGCGGGATGACACGCGCTGCCTTCATCAGGGCTCCCTGATTCGCCAGAACTTTGTCGACCACGCTGCGTTGGATGTTAAACCTGGTGTCGCTGAGCTTCTCGATGCCCTCGTCGAGCTCTTCGTCCGTGAGGCCCGCCTTGCGCGCGTCTGCGGGTTTGGTTGCCGCGGGCTTCTTGGGCTGCCTCGGCGCGCGCGCCCCGGCCTCGTCTTCTTCCCCGAACATCAGCAGTTGGCACGCACCGCTCGTGCCGCTGACCACAACGCTCGAGGGATAGACCGCCAACACACGGGAGCTGTCTACGTTCGAGCCCTCGCGGTAGAGACGTGTCTTCCCGTCGCTAGCCCCCGCGATCGCAGCGAAGGACCATTCCGGGTAGCCGGGGCTCATCACCGAGCCGACGAGCCGTAACGTGCCGGCGCAGTTGGGAGGGGGCTGGCTGGTGGGATCCCAATCTTCGATGAGCTGACCATCGGGACCTGCCAGTGCCTGGGGAAGCGGCTCCGAGCTCAGGTCTTTGCGTGCCGAGTCGAAAATGTTTCTCCGAAGGATGATGGCCGGGTCCCGTTTGCGCAGGAATGCCGGCATTGCCGTCGCAATTGGTTTGCCGGCTGGGTGCGCCCCGACGAGATCTGATGCGAGCAATTCAGACGCCAAGACGCGCGTCGTTCCCTGCGCCAGGAAGAAAGCGCACAGGGCGACTGTTGCCATGATGATCGCAATAGAGAAGCGTTTTTCGCGCGGAGTTGCCACCAGGGGTTACTAGAGCAACCCTCGTGCCGAATCGAGCGAGCGAAAACATCAATGATTTCGTGCCCAATGGCCCAACACGGGTGTGCGCGTATGGACAACGTGGCGGGCTTGATCCCCGTCGATTGACAAAATGACACCCCAACCGGCTCGGCCGTTCAGGCGGCCTCGTCGCCCTTCTCGGCGCCGAGCTTGCGATAGATCGTGCGTGCTGAAATTCCGAGGAGTTGCGCTGCGAGTTGTTTGTCCCCCGAGGTGTGTTTCAGCGTGCCGTGGATCACGCGTCGCTCGACCTCGCTCAGGGGCGTTCCGACCGGGAAGCTGAAGGCATCGACTTGAGGTTCGGCGCGAGCCACGGGATCGGGTAGATCGGCCAGCTTGATGATGCTGCTCTTGTTGAGAACCACCGCACGTTCGATCACATTCTGAAGCTCTCGGACGTTTCCCGGCCAGTCGTATGCGATGAGCTGTTGAAGAGCGTCGCGGTCGACCGCCAAAGGCTCTTTGTCGTTCTTCGTGCAGTAAGTCTCGACGAAGTGCTCGGTCAGCAGCGGAATGTCTTCACGTCGTGCGCGCAGCGGTGGGCTGGTGAGCGCAATCACGTTGAGGCGGTAGTAGAGATCCTCTCGAAACTCCCCGGCTTCCACCGCGGCGTGGAGGTCGCGATTGGTCGCGGCGATCAACCGGAAGTTCGCCTTCTTGGTGTGTCCGCCAACCGGCTGGTACTCGCCATCTTGAAGAACCCGGAGCAACTTCACCTGCACGGCCGAGGACAACTCGCCGATTTCATCGAGGAACAACGTGCCGCGTTCGGCTTCGGCGATACGGCCGGTGCGTCGTGCTATGGCGCCCGTAAACGCCCCTTTTTCATGCCCAAAAAGCTCCGATTCCACGATCGTTTCGGGGAGGGCGGAGAGGTTGACGCCTACGAACTTGCTCCTGCCGCTCCGCTCGTGAATGAAACGCGCGAGCAGCTCCTTGCCCGTCCCACTCTCTCCGAGGATCAACACGTTGGCTGACGAAGGTGCCGCTTGCGTCGCGATCTCGAGCGCGCTCCGAAGCGACGCGGCAGAGCCGACGATGCTGCGGTCGCTGAGCTGCGAGAGTTGTTGCCTGAGGTCTTTGTTCTCGACGACGAGCTGATGACGCTCCGCCGCCTTGCGAACGGTCTTGACCATCTGCAGCCGCTTTAGGGGCTTCTCGACGAAGTCGTAGGCCCCGGCTCGCATGGCTTCGACCGCTTTTTCAACGGTGCCGAACGCAGTCATCAAGACGACCTCGGCGTCCGGGACGACGGTCTTCAACGCCTTGACGAGCTCGATGCCGCTCATGCCCGGCATCATCAAGTCACTGACCACCACGTGCACCGGATGGTGCCGGCACAGATCGAGCGCCTTGCGCCCGCTCGTTGCGGTGAGCACGGCGAACCCCTCCCTTTCGAAGATCCGCCGGAGGGAGTCGATGTTCGGCGCTTCGTCGTCGACGACGAGAACTGAGATTTCGCTTGAATCGGTCATGGGGGACTCTCTGGCAACCAGTGTTGACACTATGTCACGAGATGACAAGCCGTCGAAACTTCGTAACGCCATGTAACTATTTGCAATCACTAATGTTATCTCCATGCGCGAGCGCAGCGTGTAGTGGCTGTCCCGGAGATCCCTGCAATCTGCGGGCCAGTGCCAGTGCCAGTGCTAGTGCCAGTGCCAGTGCCGGCGGCAGTGCTAGT
>CAZHPJ010000185.1:0-6284 GCA_964534585.1 uncultured Sandaracinaceae bacterium
TGACGCGATCAACAAGGTCTTCTCGACGATTGGCAAGGTCGCCGACCACAAAACGACGGTCTTGATTCAAGGAGAGAGCGGCACGGGCAAGGAGCTCGTCGCGCGCGCCCTGCATTCCGGTAGCCGGCGCAAGAACAAACCGTTCATTCCGCTCAACTGTGGCGCAATCCCCGAGACACTTCTCGAGAGTGAGCTTTTCGGCCACAAAAAAGGGGCGTTCACCGACGCACATGCTGACAAGAAGGGGCTGTTCGCGGAGGCCCACCATGGCACTCTCTTCCTCGACGAGATCGGTGAGCTTCCGCTCACGTTGCAGGTGAAATTGCTTCGCGTCCTGCAGGAACGGCGCGTTCGTCCGCTAGGCGCAACGCGCGACCAAGAGGTGGACGTACGTGTGATCGCAGCGACCGTGCGCGACCTCCGACGCGAGGTGGAGGAAAACCGCTTTCGCGAAGACCTCTACTATCGGTTGAACGTTTTGCAGATCAACGTTCCGCCGCTGCGTGATCGCCGCGACGACATCATGTTGCTGGTCGAGCATTTCATCGAGCGCAACAACGGGCGGCTGGGCACCAAGATCCGCGACGTAGACCAGCGCGCCCGCAAGCTACTGCTCAACCACCCGTGGCCCGGGAACGTGCGCGAGCTGGAAAACACCATCGAGCGCGCCGTCGTTCTCACGGAGGGGGCCACGATCACGCTCGGCGACCTTCCCGAGCGGATGCGGGAGCCGGCCGATCCGGTCGCCGCCAGCCTCGCTACCGGGGAGCTCTCCATCAAAAAAACCGCCCGATTCATGGAGGAAACCCTGATCCGGCGTGCCTTAGAAAAAACTGGGGGAAATAGGACGGCCGCCTCCAAGATCCTCGAGATCAGCCACCGTGCTCTCCTTTACAAGATCAAAGATTATGGGATTCAGTAGCCGCCGATGGATAATCGGGAATGTCATGGGAAAGAGGAGCGTTGATCTCGTAATGTCCTTTATGCGTAGAGCCCTAACCGCAACGGTGTTGTGTGCGTCTCTTGTCGTGGCCCTGGGCTGTCAAAAGAACATCCCGAACACTACCGTGGCGGACACCCCCGCGAACCGGACGGTCATCACCTTCATGGAGAACTACCGAAATGCGGTGGAGTCGAGGGATATCGGGGCTCTGCTGGCGATGGCGCACCCGCAGTACTTAGACGACAATGGCACCCCTACGGGTGATGACGATCTCGACTATCGAGCGCTTCAAAAGAAGCTGAGCCGCTGGCGGGAACGGGTCACCGACGTTCGCTACGAGATCAAATACCGCACGATCACTAGGGAAATGGACCGCGTGCTGATTGCCTACCGCTACAGTGCCAGCTTCCGAATCGCCTATGATGAAGAAGACCAGCGCTGGTCCCGTCGCATAGGCGAGAACCGGCTCGTGCTGCTCTATGACGACCTCCAGCATCGCTACTACGTGCTTTCAGGCCTGTGAATTTTTGCGTTCCTATTGAATAAGTACACTGATTCGCGCTACGATCGTGTCGATGCCAAGCTGGAAACGGTGCAAGTGAGTGCGCTTGCCCACAAGTGATGAAGCCGATGAGATTCGAGTGCGATAGCTGTCACGCCAAGTACAAGATCTCCGACGAGAAGGTTCGGGGTCGTGTAGTGCGTTTTCCATGCCGCAAGTGCGACCACAAGATCCTGATCGACGGTCGGGAAGGCGGTCCGGATGTCACAGGTACCACAGGGGCGGCGTACGGCTTCGAGGAGGTCACGCGCAAATCCGAGCCTACGTCGTCGTTCGGGCATGAGGCGCCTACCACACGCGCGCGTCGACCATCTTCGGCGGGCCGTCGACGTCCTCCGTCGGTGCCACCGCGTCGTCCGTCTGCCGTGTCGCGCAGGTTGTCGTCGGCTCCGGCTGCCGCGAGCAGTGCGCTCGTGGGTCAGCATCCTGGGTTGGCGCCCCCGGTTCCGGTATCGCGCGCGCCCGTTGCAGGTGCCGACGACGTGCCCGAGTGGCATGTCTCGATCAACGACGTCCCCGTGGGTCCCATTCGACTCGAGGAGATAGCGCACAAGATCGATGCGGGCGCCGTGAGCGAGTATGCCTTGGTTTGGCGCGAAGGTTTTGATGAGTGGCGTCCGCTCGCCACTGTTCCGGAGCTCATGGCGTTGTTGCACGAGCGCCGGCACTCGGGTCCACCTCCGCGGACATCGTTTTCGTCGATGCCGCCATTCGTCGATTCACGCACCTCGATTGCCGAGTCAGAGATGCCGGACGCGCTCAGCGCGATGTCGCAACCGCCAGCGCCACTCGGTCCGGCCGGCGTGTTTGAATCGTCACCCCCGCTGGGGTCGTTCTCGGGGCTACCGGCTGCACCCGACGAGCAGGTTTCGGTGCCTTCTGTTCCGCCGCCTGCGGCCGTAGCAACCGCCGAGCCATCCCGCAGGCTCTCGTTCGGCGTGTGGGCGGTGATCATCGCAGTGGCTGTGTTTTCTGGGGTCGCTGCCTTCCTGGGGTTCGAAAGGTTTGGCGATTCGCTGCTGAAAGACCTGTTCGGTAAGAGCGAGCCAGCGGCTGTCGCGTCGCCCATTCCTGCGCCCGTCGATACGCCCCCACCCGTTGCAAAGTCGCAGGTCGAGGCGCCGGAGGTTACGGTCGAGGAGGCCGCGGCCGACGAAGTCGCAACCGAAGACGCCGAACTATCGCCAGCTGCCCTAGCGGCTGCGCTCAAACCACCGAATCCGGCGGACGATGCGCCGGCTATAGCACCCCTAGGGCCACGCAAGCCCAGGGTCCGCCGCAAGCCTCGCGCGAAGCCAGTAGCAGTCGCTGCGGAAGGCGGCTCGTTGAGCGCCGAAGACCGAAAGGTGCTGGACGATTTTGGCTCGAGTGCCGACGCAGCACCGGCCAAGATCGACGTCGAGAAATCGGGCAGCACGCAAAGCAAGAATCCACCGCTCGATGGGGCTGCGGTTCGATCGACCGTGACGACGAACAAACCGCGCTTGCAGCGCTGCTATGAGCGAGCGATTCGTGGTCAGCAATCACCGACCTCCGTTCGCTTGGATGTGACCGTGACCGTTGCCGCTTCCGGTCGCGTGAAGAACGTGAATGCCGTTGGCAATGGCCCCGGTGGCCTTGCGGAATGCATCGAAGCCTCGGTTCGGCGGTGGCGCTTTCCCGCCTCTTCTGAAGGCGGCCCCGCGAGGTTTCCGATCGTATTTTCCGCGAACTGATCGGGTCGTCATGCCGATGAAGCCTCTTATCGACGCGGCCACGATCGCCCAGCGCGTCGCCGATCTAGGTCGCGCGATTACCCGCGATTACTTCGGAAAAGAGCTGGTCATGGTGTCGGTGCTCAAGGGTAGCTACGTGTTCGCGGCGGACCTCGCGCGCCACATCGACCTCGACGTTGCCATCGATTTCCTCGGCGTTCGTAGCTACGGCGATCAACAGGAAAGCAGCGGCGTCGTGCAGATCACGACCGACCTGAGCTGCTCGATCGAGGGTAGGCACGTGATTCTGGTCGAGGACATCGTCGATACGGGCCTCACGGTTTCCTATCTCCACGACAATTTGGCGACCCGTCAGCCTGCGTCACTCAAGATCGCCTCTTTGCTCCACAAGCCCGCGCGGACTCGGGTGCCGGTGAACATCGACTACCTCGGTTTCACCGTTGGTGACGTATTCATCGTCGGATACGGCCTCGACTATGCGCAGAAATTCCGAAATCTGCCCTACTTGGCTGTGGTCCCCGACGACGACGCCTGAGCGTCCTATACTGCCCGCGGTGACGGACGAAGAGGCACCCCAAGACCTGGGCGAACGGATCCGGCGAATCGCTGCCACGATCGTCGACGTGGTCGACAAGCGCTCGATCGCGAGTGACGAGTCGAGCTCCATCCTCGATACGGCGGCGCGTTCGCTCGGAGCGACGATGGAGCGTTGGGCCCGAAACCCGAGCCTCCGACGTCTCCTTGGTGGTGTGCAGCGCGACGTGTTGACGAGCCCAGGGGAGCGCGTGGAGCTCTCGGCAAGTCTAGGCGTGTCCGCCAAGCTTGGCACGACCGTGAGGTTTTACGTCGACGATGCGGTGGTTGGTGAAGTGCCGATCACCGGCAGCGGCGAAGTGCGCACGCTGATCAATGCGCCGGCACCGGGCCTTCATCGAGTTGGCGTCAAGGTGTGCGACGACCAAGGCGAGGTCGTGTCGGAGTTGATCGGCCACCGTCTTCTACAGGTTGCCAGCGGCCGTCCGGTCGTGCTGGTGAGCGCAGCGCTTTTCCTTCCCCGGGAGTCGGGCGACTCGACGCCGAGGACATCACCTATTGATGCCTTGCGGGCACTGATAGACGAGGGCTTTGAGCTGGTCTACTTCGACATCCACGAGAAGAACCGCGACGCTCTCATTCACGAGGCGATCCTCAGCCAGCGCCTGCCGTCGGCAGCGATCCTCGTCTATTCAGCCGAAGAGGAGGAGCTCAGGAGCCTGGGCGTCGATTTCGTCAACATGTTTGCGTCCACTGCGATACGCCGGCTGCGGGCGAAGGGCGTGCCGGTCACGACAATCCTGACCGAGCGAGATGAGGACTCGGAAGAAAGCCGCGCCGAGCAGGTGAGCGTGATGGGGCCGTCGACGGTTCTCAGCCGGGCGCTCGCCGGTGGGTTCGGCGCCGAGGTCGAGCAGGCAGCCCAGCTGCTTCGCGACAGAGCGAACAGCAATCCGCTAGACTGGCGCCTCGATCAAACGACGGAATCGCGTCTCGTTCCGGGCAACTCGTTTCATGCCGAGCTCGACAACGAGAAAGCGCGGCGGCGTCTTTTCGGTGCGCTCGAAGAGGCCGTCTCGACGATTCACATGCAGTTCTACATCGTTCGTCCCAGCGATTTCACCGAGCATTTGATCGTCAAGCTCATTCAGCGTGCCCGCGCTGGGGTGAAGGTCCGCTTCATGGTCGATGCGCTCTACTCCGACGAAGAAGTCCTCGGGCGCCTCAATCCGTTGATCCTGTCGCTGAAGGAAGAGAAGAACATCGAAGTTCTTGCGGTCAGTCCGATCGAATCTCGCAAGCACGTCGACGCGACCCGATTGAAGAAACGCGACCATCGCAAGCTCGTGATCATCGACGGCCGGCAGGCTTTCGTGTCCGGGCGGAATGCCAGCGACGAGTACTTCTCGGGCTTTGAAGAGGTGCCTGTTCACGACAACACGCGTCACGAGCGCATCCCCTGGCTGGACGCGCATGTCGAGGTGTCCGGGCCGCTCGTGCGCGCGGTTCAGGAAACGTTCATGCGCACATGGCATCGGCAGGGAGGGGCCGAGATTCCCATCGAGCCAGACGTCCTACCGGAGCTCGAGCCGGTTGGTTCTGCGGCGGGACGTTTGGTGGTGCATCGGGGCTTCGCCGAAACAAACGGCCTTGCGATGTACGAGGCGATGTTCGACGTTGCCGAGCACCACGTCTACATCGTCAACGACTTTCCGATCGTCCCCGCCCTCGAGCGCGCGATCTATCGGCTCCTGGCCAGGAACGTCAGCGTCAAGCTTCTCACCGGCAATGCAAGTACCCGGCGCGACGACGGGACCTTCTTCCCGGCGCCTCTGCATCGGACTCTCTTCGAGTACATGGTGAAGGCGAAGCTCGAGCCGCTGCTCGAGGCCGGGGTCGAGGTCTACGAGTTCGTTCCGCCACCGTCCCCAATGGTCGTGGCGCGCGGCGGCCGCATTCGTCCGTACGTTCACGCCAAGCTCGTGTCGGTCGATGGCCTAGTGACCAGCATCGGGTCGGCCAACCTCGATGCGACGGCGAGCTTCTGGGAGAGCGAGGCCAACGTCGTCGTGCAGGACGCGGAGTTCGCTAGCGGCGTCGAAGCTACACTCCAGGAACTAGTCGACGGCAGCGTCCGGCTCGACCCCAAATCCGAATACTGGAAGCGGGAGCGGGCCCAACGTGCCGTCGTTGCGACGCTCTGGCCTGGGACGTTTTATTCCTGAGCTTCGCCGAGCTTCTCGCCGGCTTCCTCATCGGACTTGGCGAGGTCGTACGTCACGGTCATTCGAACCTGGAACGCGTTGTCGATCTCGACCCTCTCCGAGCCATCGACGGTCTTGACGGTCAGCACCCCGGCGGACTCACCGCTTGCGGCGGCATTGGACTCGAGCGCATTGAGGTTGGCGACCACCTCACCCGACGCGTTCATCTCGAACGACTCGACCGTGAACGCGACTCCTTCTTCGTCGAGGGTCACCGTCTGCGGAAGAGCGGTCTGCTGAATCTGCACGTCGAGCTTGAGCTCATC
>CAZHPJ010000186.1:0-3191 GCA_964534585.1 uncultured Sandaracinaceae bacterium
TCACGAGGGCGTCATAGGAATTGGTGCGGAAGTGGGTGTGGCCCCAGTGGCCGACGGAGCCGGTGGCGGTCCATCGGCTTCGGTAACGGAGGATGTCCGGCTGCGTCGATTCCGCCGGAGTGACGTCGAGCACCTCGACCTCGCGAACACGGACGCGGGCGCCACCTTGGTTCTCGAGGCGGAGGCCTTTGCGCATTTCGAGGTATACCCGCTCCAAGACGTCGCCTGATAGGCTTTGCGCAAGCCGGTCGAAGACGACTTCTTCCTGACGGAAGTCGAGCGCGCGGTAGACGTTGTACAGCAGGGCGTGAATGGTTGGGCGGGCTTCATCGCCGGATGGGATTCGGATGCTTGCTGGAACCGGGACCTTGATCAGGCCGACCGGCGGAGCCAACCAGCCGCCGGCAAGAAGCGCGACGGCGGTGAGGCCAAACGCCCAGGAGCGTTGCCGGGCTGCGAAGATGAGGAAAACGAGGGCGAGGAGGGCGGCGGCCAGAAGTGCGATCGGAATCGACAGATGGGCCTGGGGCACCTCGACCTCGAGCTCGCCGGGGAGGGCGCTTCCTTTGAGGTAGTTGACCCAGTGCAGCTCGGCGTCGTCGGGGGTGAGGAAGGAGGGCATCGGGCCGGCTCCGTCGGTTGCCGATGCGGGTACCCGTGTGATGCGCTCGTCGAACAGATCCCAGGTGAGGCGGACGTCCTTTGGGATGCCGTTGACGGGGTAGACGAAGATCGCGCCGATGATCGCGCTCGTGCCGTCGACGGGCTCGTCGGGGGTGACGACGCGGGTCATTCTCAGGCCGCGCTTGAGGAAATGGATCCGGTCGAGGATGGGCTCCGGCTGTTCGCCGTCGATGGTGACGCGTGCGCGATCTCTCAAGAACGCGGCCAAGCGTGCGAGGACCTCGGGCCGCTCGTCCGCGGGGATCCGCTGGTGGGCTTTGATGTCGATCTCCATGAAGCGCGCGAGATCGAGCGGGCGGACGACGAACTCTTTTCGAACCTCGAACGGCTCGACGTACAGGAAAATGTTCATCGGGCTGCTGTACTTGCGGTTCAAGGTGCGGCGTTCGAAGCGCGAGTAGAACGGATCGTCCCAATCCAGCATCAGCGGCTCACCCACGCTGAGATATCGGAAGTCGTTGATCGCGATGCCATGATGGTAGACGACGAAACCGATATCGGTGACCGCGTAGCCATCGGCGGTCAGCGGAGGGGCGAAGACCAGCTCCTTGGGCTGGCTCAGCAGGGGGTAGCGGAGCTTAAGGAAGGCGGCGTCCTCGGTTCCCTCCGCGGGGAGTGGCTCGCCGCTGATCTCGTCCCGTTCGATGCGCTTGCGTCGCACGAATTCTTCGATGGTCCCCTTCAAACGGCGACCGTCGGCTTGAATCGAAAGACCGACGTTTGGCGGGATCGGCGTAGGCAAGCTCGATGCGGAGGTGGCTGCGGCGATGAGGTCGCGCAGCGCGCCATCGTCGCTCGGGCCGACCTCGAGCTCGACGAGGATGCTTTCGTCGTCGACGAACGCTTCCATGATCGTGCTCGCTTTCATGGCGCGCGTGACCATCACCGCATCGGCGGAGACTGAGACGGCTGCGAGCGAGACGGCAAGCGCGACCAGCGCGGCGCGGATGATCAGGGGCATGCTTCGGCTCCGGTAGCGCAGGCAAAGCGTTCGGCATTGCCGCTCATCACCGTCAGGAAGTCGCCGGTGCTCGGGGGTTGTGCGCTGGGGTCGAAGATGACGACCGCGATGCCCCGCTCTCGGAGCAGCTGCTTGGTTTCTGGCAGCGGCTGCGCTTCCCAGAGCATGAGCTTCGCCCGATGCCGCTCTTGGATCGACTCGAGCGCTTGGATGTCATCAGGGGTGAGCGCCTCGTTCGGCTCGAAGTGAACGCTTTCGATGCGAAGCCCATATGCGTCGGCGAGGTATTGGTAGACCGGATGGGAGGCGAGGATGGGCTGGTCGCCCCAGGACTTGGCAGCCGCGCGCAGGCGCGTGTCGAGCTCGTTCAAATCGCGGCCCAGTGCTTCGAGCTTGGTACCGATGGCGTCCTTACTCGGCGGCAGAAGCTCGACCAGAGCGTCGGCAACGTGGCTTGCCTGGCAACGGGCGAGGCGCATATCGAGCCACGTGGTGAACGCGGTGCCTTCGTGTGCGTGGTCGCCGCCTGGGCCGTGCTGGTGCGTCATGGCTTCGCCGGTCTGTAGGAAACCCTCGCGACATCCGTCGGTGGTGGTCACGACGCGCGACTTCGGGAGCGTTGCGTATCGCGTCCAGCGCGCGTAGCCGGCGCCGTTGAGAAGGATCAGGCCGGCGCGTTGGTATCGGCCAATCGCCTCGGGAGTGGGTTTCCAAAACGCGGGGTCGACGTGGCGAGGCGCTGGGAAGACGACCTCGATGTCCTCGGGCGCCAGCCGTTCGGCAAAATAGGCCAGCGGGTAGTTGACGGTGTAGATGCTCAGGGCCTGCTGGACCCTGGGCCCTGGGGCCTGCTGCGCCTCTTTCCTCGAGCAGCCGAGCGCGACGAGCACCAGGAGGCACGTTATGCATGTGGGCCGCTTCGTACTGCCCAGCATCTTCAAGACCCCCGCAAGACCAGATTCTGAAGCCATGTCTCTCCGTAGTGGCTAATCACGAACCCGAAGAACGCTGCCAGCGCCACGCTCGTCCCCAGCATCAGGAACAACTCGGCGCTCATGATCTGCAGGGCCTTCCAGCGGCTGCAACCGAGGCGCGTCATCGTGCGGAGCTCGTCGGCGCGAAGACGCCACGAGAGCACCATCACCAGAACGAACATCAGGGCCGTGGCGAGACCGACGGTCCAGACGATGATCTGGAGCACGCGCTCAAAGCGGAAGATCTGCTCGTTCAATCCCTCGACGACTTGGGCGGGGCGCAGAAGCTGCCGCGCTGAATCGTTCACAAAACGGCCTCTCAGCAAGACGCCCGCTTTGTCGTCGTCGGGCACCACGATGACCGCGCTCAGCGGGTAACCGGCAGGGTCGCCGTGGAAGTGGAAACTGTCTGCGTTCTCAGCGGTGATGTCGTTGTACTGAAGCAGCTTCGCGTTGGCGGTCGCCATCCCGTCCTTGCGCTTCAAGAGGACGTCGCTGCTGGCGGACGCGAGATCTTGGTGGCCGTGCCCCAGCCCTTCCGCCACCCATGCTGTCTTCACGTCGACGAACAC
>CAZHPJ010000186.1:3291-6230 GCA_964534585.1 uncultured Sandaracinaceae bacterium
GGTGGCCGTGCCCCAGCCCTTCCGCCACCCATGCTGTCTTCACGTCGACGAACACTGCGCGATCATCGGGCCGGTACGAGGGCTCCAGCGTCCCGACGACGTGCAATCGCAGAGGATAGACGCCGGCGAGGTCGAAGAGGCTGGAGGGTGAGGTCAGCATCGAGTCGCCAGGCTTCAAGCCAAGGGTCGTTGCGACCTCCGCGCCGATTACACAGTCGCCAAGCGTGGCCAGCGCGCGTCCCTCGGCGGTTTGCAGGCCGCGGAACGCAAAGTAGTCCAGGCTCGTGCCGACCAGCGGGAATTGCTGCGCCATCAAGCCGGTTCGCAGCGGAATCGCTTGCGCGAGGCCCGTGTCGTCGATCTCGTTGGCCTCGGCTGCCGTTAACGCCTCGATCCCCTTCGGTTGGAAGTAGAGCGCCTCGACGACGAGATCCAAGCTGCTGCCCTTCTTGCCTAGCAACAGCGGCGTGCTTTCCGCGCGGGCCATCAACGATCGTTGAATGACGGCGCTCATCGCGCGCATCACGAGCGGCAGGCCCACAAAGACCGACAGCGACAAGACGAGTAGAAGTGTCTTCGCGCGATGGTGACCGAGATAGCGCCATGCCAGGTACAGGCTGTCTTTCATGGCTGGCTTCCACCGAACGCCGAAACATCGACGACCTGATCGAACCTATCGAGCAAGCCATGGTCGTGGGTCACCATGAGGAGCGTCATGCAAAGTGTATCGCATTGCTCGAACAGGAGGTCGAGGGTGTGCTGCTTGGTCGCGGGGTCCAGGTTTCCGGTCGGCTCGTCGGCGAGAACGAGCTTTGGCGCCGTGACCAGGGCGCGCGCGATGGCGACGCGCTGGCGCTCGCCTTGTGAGAGCTCGCCCGGGCGGCGTCCTAGGAGCCGGTCGATGCCGAGGTCGGTGGCGAGGCGCTTCGCTCGAGCGTGGGCATCGGCATCGAGCCGGAGGTCGTGGTGGAGCCGATACGGGTAGAGGATGTTCTGCAGGACGTCGAGGTAATCGAGGAGAAGGAAGTCTTGGAACACGAACCCGATGTTCGTGATCCGAAAGGAACGGCGCGCTGCCGGCGATAGGTTGTCGATCCGCATGCCGGCTGTGTCGACCCGGCCGGCCTCCGGGCGCTCGATGCCCGAAATCAGGTTGAGCAAGGTCGTCTTGCCCGAACCGCTCGCCCCGATCGCGGCCGCCTTCGTGCCGTCGGAAATTCGCAGCTCCGGGACGCGCAGGGAAAACCCACCCCGCGTGTACTCGAATCGTACCTCGCGAAACTCGATCATCGGAACCGGGGGCGCGCGCCATGCATCTCGGCTTCTCTTAGGCCCAAAGGGGTTGGGCTGCCACACGCGCTGTCGTTCCTCGAAGCGTTGTCCGTCGCGAGATGCTAGCCGCGATGCAGCGCGCACAGCTCACGCGCGATGCTTCCTCGCTTAGGCGAGTCGGCCGTCATCCATCAGGATCTTTCTTCGCGCCGATATTCCACTGCAGGCTGAGCGCGATGAAGTGGATGGCGGTGTTGTCGTAAGACCCGACCACATCTCCGTTCAGCGGCCCCCCTTGCTGATTCACCGACATGTCGCCGAACCATGCGAGCTCGTAGGCGAGGCCCAAGTTCACCGCAGGGACGATCACCCATTCCACCCCGGCACCGACGCGAAACGCTTGGCCCAGGGGCGCGTCTATGGTGCGGTTCTCATCGGCGACGGCGGAGCTATCGTACGCGAAGCCCAAGGAAAGGATGGCCTTCGGGATCGGAGCGAAGCGGGTTCCAATCGCGACGTGTGCAGTATCTTTGTACTGGCGATCTAGGGTCAGGCTCAGCGTATCTTCGGCCGCTACCGTGATTCCGACGAGGCCGAACTGCTTCCAGTTTTGCCAGCCGAGGTTGCCCATGAGCGCCCACTTTTCGTTGAAGTCATGGTAGGCGCTCAACACGAGCGACTGAGGGACCTTGATCTGCATACCGATTGTCGAGTTGAGCAGGCCAGTCGCGCCGAGCGACGCCGTGAGGATGGGTCCGAGCCCGCTGAAGTTCGTAGGAAGGTCGAATTTGAGCTTCACGGGCGAGAGATAGGTCACGCCGAGTCGGGTCTTCTTCTTGATCGAGAACAGCACGCCCACGTCGGCGCCGAAGCCAACATCCGTGTCGTTCAGGGCGAGCCTGCCGTCCGGAACCATTGGCCCCGGGTTGTTGACAGCCTCCTTGAAATCGAAGACGCCGAACATGATGTTGAAGCCGGCACCGAGTGCCAACCAGTCGGTGATCTGAAAGCTCACCGCCGGCATGACCGAAAATCCCAGGAGCAGAGTCTCCTCGACGTTGTATCGGCCCACGAACCCTTCATCGAAACTGAGCGCAGACCCGAAATAGGAAAAGACACCGACGCCGACCGCGACGACATCGGTCACCGACTGTGCCCAGAACAGACTGCCGCCGGGGATGAGCCCCACTGGGTTGCCGCCGTTGTTTCCCGGGACCGTGGTTCCTGTGCTCGCCTCGAAACCGAACTGACCGTAACCGAGCTGCAGCCCCACCTCGAGCTGCGGGACTTCGAGTTGATTCATGCCAGCCGGATTCTTGAAGAGAGTCGCCGCATCTTGGGCTCTGGCGGACCACCCGGCAGCCGCGAGGCCGACGTCCGGCGTTCCGAGCTCCCAGAGCTGGATACCGCCAGCGCGCGCAGCGCTCGTCGGAAGCAGCACGGCTCCAACGAGCCAGAGACACAGAAGCAATTGGGATACTGGCTTCACGGACATCCTGACCTCCAAATCCGAGCGGTGGCAGAGTCTACCAATCGATGCCGGTTAGCGAATAGCCACATCCTGCCACGCAAACGAGCTACCACACCGCTACTTGAAGATCGGTTCGTAGTCGGTGTCGTACTTCTCGTTGATCTCGTCGTAGATCGGTTGGACGACCTCCGGGTAC
>CAZHPJ010000187.1:0-6195 GCA_964534585.1 uncultured Sandaracinaceae bacterium
CCTTCCGTGTTCTCTCGAATCACGACTAAATCCACGTCTTGGTATCTAGTGGCAATGCCTGGCAGGGTGCGCACCGGACGAACCGCAGCGTAGAGGTCGAGCCGCTTGCGAAGCTGCACGTTGACCGAGGTGAAGCCTTCGCCGACCGGCGTCGTACACGGCCCCTTGAGCGCAATGCCCCGCTGACGGACGGCCTCGAGGGTCTGCTCGGGAAGCACTTCGCCCAGCGTCTCGAGCGCGGCTATGCCCGCATGGTGCTCCACCCATTCGAGCGGCGCCTGCGCGGCTGCGAGGACACGAGTGGTCGCGTCGGCGACTTCCGGGCCGATGCCATCGCCCGGGATGAGAACGATCTGATGCGTTGTCATTTCCTACTCCCGGCCCAAGAGTAGCGCTTGCCAACCAATCGCCAATGCGCTTCAAGAGGAAACATGCCGGAAAATGACTCGGTAATGCGAGCAATGACCGATGACGGCGCTTTTCGAGTCGTCGCCGCCCGAACGACTGACACTTCCCAGGCCGTCATCGCAGCTCAAAAGCTCTCAGGGGCTGTCGCTCGCGACATGGCCGACTTGCTGACCACGGCGATCCTCTATCGCGAGACGATGGCCCCATCGCTGCGCGTGCAGTGCATCGTGCGCCTCGAAGAGGAGGCCGGACAGCTCGTCGCAGACTCGCACCCAGATGGCTGGACCCGCGGTCTGGTGCAGCCAGGCTCCGGCGACACCCCACCCGGCATCCAGCATACGCGCGCAACCCTGCAAATGATGCGGACGCTCCCGAACTCCGGTCTCCACCGAGGCGTGGTCGAGATGCCCGAAAGCGGGAATCTTTCGGAGGCGTTCATGCGTTACATGCAGTTATCGGAGCAAATCGTGTCGATGATTTCATTGGGTGCGGCGGTCGAGGGCGAAAACCCCACGGCGGGCGGCTTCGTCGTGCAGCTCTTGCCCGAAGCCACCGAGGCCGAGGCGGCAATGCAAACGATGACCAGGCGCCTCGAGGACTTCGTCGAGATTCGAGAACGCCTGCGGAAGTCCGACGGCTCGCCATCTCAGATGATCGAACAGATCTTCGAAGGCATGTCGTTCACCTGGTTGCACAGCAGCGACCTCCACTTCGGCTGCCAGTGCAGTCAGGTCCGGGTGATGACGACGCTAAGCGCCCTCGTTCGCTCGGACATCCAAGAGCTCGTCGACGAAGGCGAGCCACTGAGCATCGGCTGCGACTATTGCGGGACCTCGTACACCGTGGAAATTTCGCAGCTTCGGGGCCTGCTGAGCGCGAGCTGATCGGGCCGGCTTTCTTGCCGGGACCGACGCCTCGTGCGCATCCTTCCGCCGATGTCCGCGAAGCCAGCTAGAACCTCCGGCGGCGAGATCGTCCGTCGCGCTGGCGTCGTGGCCACGGGCACCCTCACCTCGCGAATCCTCGGCGCGGTGCGGGACGCAGTGGTCGCTGCTGTGTTCGCCTTGACCGCCACCGATGCGTTCTGGCTCGCGTTCACGATCCCCAACGCGCTCCGCGTCCTGCTCGGCGAAGGGGCCGTCTCAGCAGCCTTCGTCCCGGTGTTCACTGAGGTCCGCGAACGCGAGAGCATGGCGCGCGCCAGAGAGTTCTACCGCAACCTGATCGGCGCGATGGCCGTCGTCCTGCTCGTGGTCACCGTGGTCGGTATCGTGTGCGCCCCGTGGATCGTCAAAGGCTACGCGTGGGGTTTTCAGCGGGACGAAGCCTTGTTCGAAACCACGGTCGCCCTCACGCGGCTGCTCTTTCCGTACATCTTTTTGATGGGTCTCTCGGCGCTGATGATGGGCGCTTTGTACGCGAGCAAGCGATTCGCGGCACCGGCTTTTGCTCCCGCACTACTCAACATCTCGTTCATTGCCGCGGCCCTGCTCCTCGCGCCGGTGCTCCGCGACCTCGGCTGGCCGGCGATCTTCGCCCTGGCGATCGGCGCCCTTCTCGGCGGCGCCCTCCAGGTCGTAGCGCAACTGCCATCGCTCAAAAAGGAAAACCTGATCGTTCGCCCACGGATCGGCTTCAGCGACATCTACGTGCGCAAGTGCGCGCGCCTCATGGTCCCGCTGCTAGCGGGCCTCGGAGTCTACCAACTCAACATCCTTCTCTCACGACTATTCGCGTCCTTCCTGCCGACCGGAAGCGTTAGCTACCTCTACTACGGCCAGCGTTTGGCGGAGATCCCGCAGGGGATGTTTGCGCTGGCGATCGCGTCGGCCACCCTTCCTTCCTTGAGCAACGCCGTGGCACATGG
The DNA here is from genome assembly GCA_964534585.1 of uncultured Sandaracinaceae bacterium. GTDB lineage: Bacteria > Myxococcota_A > Polyangia > Polyangiales > Houyiibacteriaceae > SG8-38. The sequence goes on from CAZHPJ010000187.1 coordinate 2,276, forward strand.
CGACGAAGAGGAAGCAAAGCGCCTCTTCCGCCATGCGTTCCGGCTCTCCCTGTTCGTGGCGGTTCCGGCCGCTGTCGCGTTGGCCGTGCTGGCGGAGCCGGCGACGACGGTGTTCTTCGGACGCGGCCACTACGATGCAAACGCCGTTCATGAAACGACACGATCGTTGGTGTGGCAGGCGGCGGGCATTTGGGCTGTCGCATCGGTGCGCACCATCGTGCCGATGTTCCACGCACACAACGACACCCGGACGCCGGTCATGGCCAGCGCCTTCAATCTCGTCGCCTTCGTCACGCTGAGCTTCGTCCTGATGGGACCGATGCAGCACGCCGGCCTCGCTGCGGCGACGAGCGCGGCGGCCGTGACCCAGCTAGTCGCACTGCTTTGGCTTCTTCGTCGAAGGTCCGGTGGCCTCGGCATGGCGGAGATCAACGCGAGCGCCCTTCGCATCCTCGTAGCTAGCGCGGTCATGGGCGGGGTCGTCTGGGCAGGGGCTTCCCTCGGGCGGTGGGAGAATGGCGGCAATGACCCGCGCAACCTAGCGGTATTCGGCGCGACCGCCGTGATCGGTTTTCTGACCTATCTTGCGGTGGCTGCGGCCCTGGGTTCACCTGAGCTTCGCGACCTCAAAGCCGCCGTCCAGCGCCGCGGGCGTGCGTGAAGCGCCAAGGGCGCTACAACCCTCGCCATGAACGTGCTCGACGCAGAATTCGTCGCTGGAGCGACCGCGCTCGAACAGTTGCCGGCGCCGACCTTTGCCGAGGTCGCATTCGCAGGGCGCTCCAACGTCGGCAAGTCGAGTCTCATCAACAATCTCGTCCAGCGTAGGAAGCTCGTGCGCACCAGCAGCGCGCCCGGCTGCACGCGCGCAATCAACATCTTTCGGGTGCGCCTCCGGACCAACGACGACGAGGCACATCTCGACTTGGTGGACCTACCCGGATACGGCTATGCGCAGCGGAGCAAGGCCGAGCGCAAGGCGTGGGGTCCGTTGATCGAAGGCTTCCTCAGCAAGCGACCAGGGCTGCGCGGTGCCGTGGTCATCGTCGACATTCGGCGGGGCGTGCAGGACGATGACCTTCAGCTCCTCGAGTTCCTCGAAAGCGTCGACGTCACGCCGATTCTGGTTGCCACCAAGATCGACAAGCTCCCGTCGAGCAAACGAAAGCCAGCGGTCGCGGCCCTCAAACGTGAGCTGAGCCGCCCCGTGGTCCCCTACAGCTCGGTCACCGGCGACGGCCGAGACGCGCTGTGGAAGCGAGTCTTATCGGTGAGCAGCATCGACCGTACCGACCAGGCTGCGAAATCTTGAGCGTCTACTCGTCGAGGTCTAGCTTCAAGGTCTGACCCGGGTCACGCAAACGCAGGTTCGACGGATCGCCGAGCATCAAAGCCGGATCGGGAAGGCCCAGCTTGGCGTCAGAACCGTCCTCGGCCGCCCGAGCCGGCGCGACGCCCAACGCCTCTGGTCCCATCATTCGTTCGACGAACCGACGGACCTCGGCACGCTTACCGGGGGTCACTAGCTGCAAGGCCGCGTCAATGTTCTCGATCGCCGCTTCGTCGTCGCCCACCCCTTGTAAGACGCGCGCTGCTTGAAGGCGTAGCTGCCAGTTGTCGGGATCGAGCTTGACGGCGCGTGTCATCTTGGCTGCCGCTGCGACCGGATCACTTTCGGCGAGATGGTACTGCGCCCAAACCGCCCATAGCATTGGCGCATCGGGGTCGAGCGCCTCGGCAGCCTCGAGTTCCACCCGGGCTCGCTCCGGCTCGCCAAGGCCCAGGTGAATCGTCGCCAACACGAGATGGGCGCGACCATAGCGAGGCCACTTTTCGATGACCTCTGCGACCATACGGTTGCCCTCGCTGAACCCCGCTTCCGCTGCCGCTCGTTGGCCGTTCATCTCGAGCATCCCCGCTTGGGCGAGATGAAGTTGCACGAGATTGAGCTGACGAGGTCCGTCCGGTCGAAGCTGAAGCGCAGCTTCAAACTCCTTCACCGCCTCAACGACCCCGCCGGACTCGACGAGAATCGTAGCGTTCACCGCGCGAAGCGAGGGCGACACGGGGTCCAGCAAGAGCGCAGTTTCGGCCATCGGCAGAGCCTTCGCTCCGTCTCCCGAGCGAACGAAGATGCGCATCGCTTCGGTCCCGAGGGCGGCCGCCAAGACCTCCGTGTCGCGAAGCACGCGAACGGACGGGACCTTCACTTCGCCGCGGCCTCCCCACGGGTCGAAGTACGCAGCCGGCTCCTCGGACCCGCTCTCCTCATACACGGCCGTCACGAAGTATCCGAGCATGCCGGACGGATCGGCAGGCGCGCGCGCTCCCTCGAACTCCCAGACCTCGGCGACCATTGCTTTCGTCCCTCGCTGCCGAAGCAAGGCCGTCATCGCCGTTGCCAGCTCGAGTGGATAAACCTTCACACGCTCCTCATGCGCGTCCATCATCGCAAAGGTCTGGTCTGCAGTGAGGACCTCGCGAGGCAGGGGCTGTTCGAGCGACCACGACGAGGACTCACCGTGCATCCGCGCGGCTGTCTCGGCCGCAGTCTCAGGCCATCCGCCGACATCCACGGGAAGCATCATCATCGACTCGTACGCGCCAACCCGAATCTGGTCGCGCGCGAGATAGGCCGCGAGCTCACGCGCCTGGAGCGGACGCAACGGTGGCGTCTCGTCGAGCGCAACCGTCGTCGACCGATACACCCCATACCCGACGCCCGCCGCAACGATCACGAGCGCGGCGATCAGTAGCCACGGACGGCTCGCGCGACGTTCGGGTGTGACCTCCTGCACCGGCTCGACACCGCCCCTTCGCATGCATTGCGGGCAACGTGGCTTGTCTCCGGCTTCTTCGAGGACGAATTCCTCGTCGCAATGCGCGCAGAAATACTTCGTGGACATCGCGCGCGAGCATACGGCTACGATGGCACCTAGTCGACCGGCGGATCGGGCACGAAACCGCTACCGTGGAGCCGTGCAAACGCGAACGCGCACTGCCTGGCGAGCCCCTCGCGCCACTCTCTGTCCCAAAGCTCGATTTCACACTTCACGTCGCCAAAATTGATCTCGAGCTGCGGCTTCGCCTCATCTGGGCTGAGGCGCTCTTTCGAAGTCGATGGCAGTGAGCAACAGTCTAGCGCACGCAGTGTCCCCACGAGCTTCGCATAGTCCTTCTCCGAAACCGTGTGGGACACCGTCATCATCGTGCCGGTAGCCCCCCTGGTCGTCACAATCATCCGTCGGCTGCCGTCGAGCACAACGTGCGTGCTGCGCCGATCGGAGCTCCGACTGATCACGCTCCAAGACACTACGACCGTGTCGGGCGCCACCTTGGGCAGCGCGACCTCTTCCTTCTGCTCGCCCCGCGTGCAGCCCAACAGCAATGCAGTCACGCAAACCGCCGATTTCCACATCCGCGGACTAGATCACGCCTGCCAGGCAAAGTCCACCACGTGCTCCCTGGGCGCTCCGAGCCATACTCTGCGATCTGATGGCCGAAGCGCTCGATTGTCTGACCTGCGGAGCCTGTTGCCGAACGGGGACCGACGGCCGCATCTTGATTCCGCCGGAGGACTTACTGCGTTGGCGGGAAATGGGCCGCGCCGACATCGCGGAGGCCGTGCAACCCGGACATTTCAGTATGCTGAGCTTCGCGACGAGAGAAAGCGGCTCGTGTGTCCATCTGGGAACCCCCGAGAGCGCGAACGTATGTCGGATTTACGAGATCCGCGGAACGACTTGCAGGGAGTTCGAAAAGGGCACCCCGCAGTGTCTGGAGTTCCGACGGGACGCCGGAATCGCCTGATCTCGAGCCCCGGGCCTCGGGTCACGAGTCGCGAGGCCTGAGGCCCGAGGTCCGAGGCCCGGCGCTGGGTCGCTGATCTCCTGTTGCTCATCTGGAGGCAACTGGGTACC
>CAZHPJ010000188.1:0-6155 GCA_964534585.1 uncultured Sandaracinaceae bacterium
GGCCGGTCGCGTCGCGATCCTGCACGACCAAGCCACCGCCGACACGCTTGAACTGCAACGCGGCATAGTCGGCCGGAAGCCATGTGCCCGTGGCGAGGATACGCAGGTTCTTCTTCTTGCGTAGACGAGCGAGTGCCTCCGGAGCAAACCCCGGCGCGATGATGCACTCGATGAAGGTTTCGGCGACCGCGTTGGCCGTCGCTTCGTCGACCTCTCGGTTCAGGGCGACGATGCCGCCAAAGGCACTCTGTGCGTCGGCCTCGCGGGCAACGCGGTACGCTTCCTCGAGGGTTGCCGCCGTAGCCACCCCGCACGGATTGGTATGCTTCACGACAACCGCCGCGGGCTGCTCGAACTCACGCACCGCTTCGATCGTCGCATCGACGTCGACGAGGTTGTTGAAGGAAAGCTCCTTGCCGCCCGCACCGAGCGACTCGGCCAACGCCAGACATCCGGCAGGAGCGTTGCGCTCGATATAGAACGCGCCCTGCTGGTGCGGGTTCTCACCATAGCGAACGTCGTAGGCTTTGGTGAAGCTCAAGGTCAGCACGCCGGGGAACTTCGAGTCGCTGTCCTGCGAGGTCAGATAGGCGGAGATGGCACCATCATAGGCTGCAGTCTGAGCGAAAGCCTTGGCTGCCAGGCGCGCGCGCAGCGAAGCGTTCGGGCCGTCGCCGGATTTCACTGCAGCTAGAACCTCTGCGTAGTCGCCGGGCTCGGTAAGGACCGTCACACGCGCCTGATTCTTGGCGGCACTTCGAACCATCGACGGTCCACCAATGTCGATGTTCTCGATGGTCTCTGCGTGAGACGCGCCCCGAGCGACCGTCTGCTCGAATGGATAGAGGTTCACGCAGACGAGGTCGATCGGCTTGCCTCCGATTCCGCTGAGCGCATCGCGATCGTCGCCATTTTCGCGCATGAGAATCCCACCGTGGACCCGCGGGTGCAGGGTCTTCACGCGACCGTCCATGATCTCGGGCGACTCGGTGTACTCCGACACATCGATCACCGGAACGCCGCCTTCACGAAGTGCTCGGGCCGTACCCCCAGTGGACAGAATCTCGACACCCGCCTCGGAAAGGCCTCTTGCAAGCTCGACGACACCGGTCTTATCGGAGACCGATATCAGTGCGCGTTTTATCTGTGTCATGCCCCTACCTTTGAAGGTCGGGCCATACCCCGCGGCCCGAATGCCGTCAATCGATTGGGAAATCAGGTATCGGGACCGCCGATTTCGTCCAGCTCTCGCATCTGCCCGAGGGTCGCTTCGACCCAAGGAGCAAGCTCGCCGGAGCGAATCATCTCGCGCGCCTTGCGCATCAGCGCGCCGTAAAAGTGCAGATTGTGCAGCGAAAGGAGCCTGGGCCCGAGCATCTCGTCGGCCTTGAACAGATGGCGGAGATAGGCCCGGGAATACGTCGCGCAAACCGCGCAATCGCAGCGGGCATCGAGGGCCCTTTCGTCGTCACGGTGCCTCGCCTGCTTGAGGTTCACCCGGCCTCCCCAGGTGAGGGCTTGGCCGTTGCGCGCGTTGCGCGTTGGCAAGACGCAGTCGAAGAGGTCGAGACCGCTGCGGAGCGCGCGAAGCAGATCGGTCGGAGTACCTACGCCCATCAGATAGCGGGGGCGATCCTCGGGCATCAGCGGGCCTATCTGACCAAGGAGATCGTACATCTGCGCGGGCGGCTCTCCCACCGAGAACCCCCCCAAGGCGACTCCGTCGAAGTCTAGCGCGGCGATGGCCTGCAAGTGCGACAAGCGCAGGTCGAGCTCGGTGCCCCCTTGAACGATGCCGAACCGGGCTTGCCCTTCGGCAGGCTCGACTTGCAGGCAACGCTCGGCCCAAGCGGTCGTCCGGTCAATCGCGCGTCGAATTACTTCGCGTGGCGCGCCTCCGGGTGGGCATTCATCGAGCACCATCGCGATGTCCGAGCCGAGTAGCGCCTGCACCCGCATCGCCTCTTCAGGCGTCAAACGATGCAAAGTGCCGTCGAGATGGGAGCGGAACGTGATGCCGTCGTCGTCGATGATGCGATGCTTGGCCAAGGAAAAAACTTGATAGCCGCCACTGTCGGTCAGCAGCGCGTGCGGCCACTTCATGAACTCGACGACGCCCCCATGAGAGGCCACGGACTCGGCACCCGGGCGAAGCCAGAGGTGATACGTGTTCGCCAAGATGATGCGCGCGCCGGTAGACGCGACCTCGTCCGGTGTGAGCGCTTTGACGCTCGCTTGGGTTCCAACCGGCATGAAGGCGGGGGTTTCGATCCTGCCGCGAGGGGTTCGGAGCTCCCCGCACCGAGCATCTCCATCGACCGCGTCGACTCGAAACGAGAACCCAGGCGTCGGGAGGCTCATCGCGCTCCCCTTCGGATCAACATCGCGTCACCGTAGCTATAGAAGCGATAGCGCCGCTCGGCGGCTTCGCGATACGCCAGACGCGTGAGGTCGACTCCAGCAAAGGCCATCACCAAGGCCAGCAAGGTCGAGCGTGGGAGATGGAAGTTGGTGACGAGGTGGTCAATCACGCGGAATCGATACGGCGGGCGAATGAAAAGCCGCGTCGTACCGATCCCTGCAGCCAGTGCGCCTTCGGCATCAACCGACGATTCGAGCGTGCGGACGACCGTGGTGCCAACCGCAACCACGGGCCGCCTCTCCGCGCGTGCACGGCCAATGGACGCAACAGCAGCCTCCGGAACTTCGTAGGCTTCTTCATGCATCTCATGCTCGTCCAGGGTACTCACTTGAACGGGTTGGAATGTGCCGGGTCCGACGTGCAGTGTCACGTAGGCCGTCTGATGCCCGGCCTCTTCGAGCGCGCTCAAAGTGCTCTCGGCAAAGTGAAGGCCTGCCGTGGGGGCGGCAACTGCGCCCGACTTCCGTGCATAGACCGTCTGGTAGCGCGTTCGGTCAGCGTCACCGGCCTCACGACGAATGTACGGCGGGAGAGGAACCTCGCCGGCCTGTTCGATCAGCGCGTCGACCTCGCCTTCGGCCCGCAGATCGACCACCAACCGCCCGTGACCGAGCACACGGACGACGCGCGCGCCAAGCCGCCCGTGACACAGTGACAGCTCCATCCCTGCGCGCAGCCCCTTCGAAGAGCGGCCCATCGCGAGCCAACGATCGATGCCTTCTACCGCTTTTTCGAGCAACAGAAGCTCCACCCTGCCTCCTGTGGCCTTGTGACCAAGCAGCCGCGCCGGGAAGACCCGTGTGTCGTTGAAGACGAACAAGCTCGGCGGGAGCAAGTCGGAAAGCTCGGTGAAGAGATGGTCTTCGACTTCACCGGCCGCAACGTCCAGCAACAACAGGCGTGACGCGTCTCGCCGCGCCAGTGGCTCCTGAGCGATCAGCTCGGCGGGCAGATCGTAGTCGAGGTCGGAAATCCGCATCTAGCGTCCGGGTGCGGTGATGAAACGCACGCCGTACGTCTCGTCGGGCTGCGCGGTGCGGCCCCTCTCGTCCCGCGGATCGGCAGAAACCTCAACACACAGTTTCCCGGCTTCGACGTTGCGCCAGGTCTTGCTCGTCTCCCCGCGCCCCGCGCCCTTCGCATCGTACTTTCCGCTGCGGTCGGTTCTCTGGTCTACGACGCGGAGAACCAGATCGACCTCCGCCAGCGCGCTGACCTGCGCGACCACTCGCCCTGCATCCTCGCTCAAGCAGAATGTGTCAACGTCCCCGGCCCAACCGATCCACGCTCGCCGCTCGGTGCCGAGCTCGAGTGGCTCTGCAAGCTCTAGCGAATCGTTGAACTCGCGCTCGAAGCTCCCGTCATCGTCGAGAAGACGCCATCGAACGTAGTATTCATCGGAAACATTTTCGGTTGGCAGCTCGCCTTCGGCGCTTCGTTCGCGGACACGAATGAGATACTTTCCAGGCTCGATCGGCACATTAGGCAAGCGTTCGCCTTGTCCCAAGCCCCGGGAGTCGGCCACGAGGAGGGGCTCGTCTTGGCCCGCCTCGAGAAGCTCGACAATCAAGTCCATGTTTGGAATCGAGGTCACCAGCAGGTCGGCCGCACGGCGCCGATTTCCCACGTACTCGATTTCGAACAGATCGACGTCGCCGGAGTCTTCGCTGAGCCGCTGACCAAGATGGGCCTCCATGGTCACGCCTTCGGGAAGATGCGTTGCGTCCGCTGCGATGTGATTGGGTTCGCGTTCGGAGGGGCCACGCGTAGCCAACTGCCATGCGGCCACACCGCCGCCAGCCAACAGGAACAGCAAGATCAGCCACCAAAGCCTCCGTTTGGGCTTGAAGAACGAATCGACCCTATCGACACGGCGGGCGCCGCTACCGAATGGCGGCTGACCGACTCCACTGAGCCGCCAATCACCGGAGCCGACCGTCGAGAGATACGCGATCAAGTCTTGCCTGAGCTCCTCAGCCGTTTGGTAACGGCGCTCGGGGTCTTTCTCGAGGCAGCGCAGTACGATCTCGTCTGCTTCGGCTGGCACCGACAACGGCGAGCGGGCGGAAGGAGGCGAGGGTTCCTCCGACAAGTGCTTAGAGAGGACACCAACCGGATTCGGCGCCTCGAACGGTGGCTGGCCGACGAGGCATTCATACATGATCGCGCCGATCGCGTAGACGTCGCTTCGTCCGTCGAGCTCTTGTCCCTGAATCTGCTCGGGCGACATGTAGTAAGGCGTACCGACGATGGTGCCGCTGCTGGTGACCTGCGTTTCGAAATTTCCCTCGAAGAGCTTCGCCAGCCCGAAGTCCAGCACCTTTGCGGTCTCACCGTCGCGTCCCTCGGCGATGACGATGTTCTCCGGCTTGAGGTCGCGGTGGACGATGCCCGCCGCGTGCGCGTCCGCAACGGAACCTGCCACCTGGGCGCACAGATACGCCACGCGCCCGAAGGGCATCGGCCCGTCTTTGTCGATGATCTTGGCCAGATCATCACCGTCGACGAACTCCATGACGATGTAGAGCGACCCAGACTTGGTGCGCCCGAAGTCGAACACATGAACCGTGTTGGGATGATTGAGACGCGACGCGGACTCGGCCTCGCGATGGAAGCGAGTGACATTCTCCGGGATCTGCTCGAGCTCGCGGTGAAGCAACTTGATCGCCAGCACCTTACTGATCTGCACGTGCTCGGCGCGATAGACTGTACCCATCGCGCCACGGCCGATCGGCGCGACCACCCGATAGCGGTCAGCGATGATATCACCCGGCTTGGGCGCGCCGAACGTCAGGGGCGTGCCGCACTTCCCACAGAACTTGGACTCAGGCGGGTTGCTCGTCCCGCAAGCGTCGCACCGCGCCTGATTGTCTGGCGCGGTACTAGCCATGCACCGTCAGAAAACGGTAGCCCAGCCAGGCTGCCGAGAGAACGACGAGCACCGCAAGGCCGCGGAGCGCCTTTTTTCTTCGCTGGGTCACCGGGAACGGCTCGTTCGCGCTGTCGTAGCGAACCCGGGCACGTACGCGATGACTCGGGGTCACTGGTTCGGGCGACGCGCCGTTTTCGTCCGCGGAATGCGTACTCTGCTCTGTCTCGGTGGATTCCGCCGATGGCGCGATGCCAGCCGGATCGAGAAGCTCGGCACGCGGGATACCGAGCATCGTCTTTTGTGGCGTGCGGCTACGCCCTGAACGCGCAGACGAGAGCGGAGTGGGAGGAGGAGGGGAAGGGGGAGCAGGGGGGGTAGGCCCGGTAACGGTAGCGGGGCTTCCCGCGAGGGGCTTTGCAGTGGCGGATGGCATCCCGAGCACGGTGTGCTTGCGAACGCGCTGCTGCGACGAGGAACGGCCTGGCTGCTCTGCCGGCGGCGCCGGCTCCTCGTGTATGCGAATGCGGGACTGATCTAGACGCGTCGGAGCGTCATCGCGGCGGGCGTAACCGCACTTGCCGCAGAACGCATCATCAGACGGAACTTTAGCTCCACATTGAGGACAATCCATGACGCGCCCTTACCGTATCAGAATTCCTTCGAACTTGCGCCTAGCGGGGAATCCCCATGACGTCAGCCATGTCATAGAGGCCAGCAGGCTGGCCGACAACCCACTGCGCGGCGCGCACCGCCCCTCGTGCAAAAATCGACCGGTCGGTCGCGCGATGTGTGAGCTCGATGCGCTCGCCCTCTCCCACGAGGTAGAGAGTAGGCTCGCCGACGACGTCACCGCCCCGCAGC
>CAZHPJ010000189.1:0-6153 GCA_964534585.1 uncultured Sandaracinaceae bacterium
GGGTGCCGACCTGATCTAGTGGGAAAACGCTTGTTTCACGGCGCTGTGCGTGCAACATCCGAGCAGGTTTTCGAATGGCGCGGCGTCGGAAGAAGAAGGGGGCTCCGCAAATCGAGCTACCCATGGACAGCATCGAGGACGCGTCGCTCGTCGTCGAAGCTCAGCGCCGGTATCTCAACTACGCCTTGAGCGTCATCACGTCGCGCGCTTTGCCCGATGTGCGCGATGGGTTGAAGCCGGTGCAACGGCGAATCCTGTACACCATGTACCACGAGCTTCACCTGCGAAGTGACGTCAAGCACCGGAAATCGGCGGCCATCGTCGGCGATGTGATGGGCAAGTTTCACCCGCATGGCGACACCGCTATCTACGACGCCCTCGTCCGCATGGCGCAGCCTTTCGCCATGCGGGAGCCGCTGGTCGACGGCCGTGGCAATTTTGGCTCGCCGGATGGCGATTCTGCGGCGGCGATGCGCTACACCGAAGCTCGCCTTCACAAGCTTGCCGACGAGCTCCTAGTCGAGCTTTCCAAGAAGACGGTCGCCGTCCGGCCGAACTACGACGGACGGTTGTTCGAGCCGATCGTCCTGCCTGCGCGCTTTCCGAACCTGTTGATCAATGGCTCGCAGGGCATTGCGGTTGGGATGGCCACCTCGATTCCGCCTCACAATTTGTCCGAGGTGATTCAGGCCTGTGTGGCGCTCATCGACGAGGACCTCACGACCAAGCAGCTGATGAAGTTCGTGAAGGGTCCTGACTTCCCGACAGGCGGTGAGCTGATCAGCAGCAAGAACGAGCTGGCGGCGGCCTATGAGACCGGACAGGGCTCACTCAAGCTCCGCGGAGAGTGGAAGACGGAGAAGCCACGGAGCGGCAACCCGTGCATCGTGATTCAGTCGATTCCCTATTCGGTCGAGCGAAGCACCGTGGTCGAGAAGATCGCTGACGTGATCATCGCCAAGAAGCTGCCGGTGCTGATCGACGTGCGCGACGAGAGCACCGACGACTGCCGCATCGTTTGCGAAATGAAGAAGGACGCCGACCCGCAGTTCATCATGGCGTACCTCTACAAACACACGCCGCTTCAGACGAACGTGCAGGTGAACCTCACCTGCCTCGTCCCGACCTCCAGCCCTGATGTCGCGGCGCCGCAGCGCATTGGCCTCAAGGCCATCCTTCGGCACTTCCTCGACTTCCGCATGGAGGTGGTTACCAAGCGGCTCGAGTTCGAGCTCGAACAGCTCCTCAAGCGCATCCACATCCTCGAAGGCTTCGTCGCCATCTTCGACGTGCTCGACGAAACGATTCGGATCATCCGGCGGTCGGAGGGAAAACAGGACGCGGCCAAGAAGCTGATGAAGCGCTTCGAGATGGACGAGCTGCAGGTCGATGCGATCCTGGAGCTCAAGCTGTACCGCTTGGCGAAGCTACAAATTCTAGAGATTCGGACGGAGCTGGCGCAGAAACAAAAGGAAGCCCTGCGCGTTCAGAAGCTACTCAAGAGCCCTGCGGCGCGCTGGAAGCTGGTCCGCGCCGAGCTGCAGGAGCTGGCCTCCAACTACGCGGACCCGCGCCGCACCCGCATCAGCGCCAAGCTCGACGAGCCCGAGTTCGATGCCGAGGCCTTCATCGTCGACGAGGACGCGATGGTCGTCGTCACCGAGCAAGGCTGGGTCAAACGGCAGCAGAGGGTGAAGGACGTTGCCTCGACTCGCGTACGAAAAGGCGACCGCGTGCTGGCCGTGCTGGCCGGATCGACCAAGAGCACGGTGGCCTTCTTCAGCAATCAGGGGGTCTGCTACGTGACCCGAATCGTGGACATCGGGGCGACGACCGGTCATGGCATGCCGCTCCAGACCATGTTCAAGATGGCCGATGGGGAGCGCATCGTCGGCGCGATGGGGTTCGACCCCCGCTTCTTGGAGGTGCCGCCTGCCGATGAGGACTCCGAGGAGCCCGAGCCTCCGTACGCCATCGCAGCCACACGTGGTGGGCTTGCATTGCGTTTTTCGCTTCGCGCCCACCGGGAGCCATCGACGCGCTCGGGCCGCAAGTTCACCCGGCCCAAGCAGGGTGACGAGGTGATCTACGTGGCGCCGGCTTTCGAAGACGACTGCATCGCCTGTGTGACGAGGCAGCGCCGGGCGCTGGTTTGTGAGACGGCGGATGTTTCTTTGCTGGCGGGCGCCGGGCGCGGGGTCATGTTGATCAAGCTGCAGAAGGGCGACGAGGTCCTGGCGGCGCGTGTGCTGTCCTATGACGACGACGTCTTGATCGCGAAGCGCGAAGGCGGGAGCGACTACCGCATCACGCTTCGCAAGTACGAGGTTGTGTCGCGCGGCGGGAAGGGCTTTCAGCTCTTTACACGCGGCGCCATCGAAGGCGAAGTCTACCAAGAACCCGAAATTCCCATCTTCCCGGAGGACTAGTGGCGTACACCGCCAAAGACATCGATGTCCTCGAAGGGCTGGAGCCGGTTCGCAAGCGGCCCGCGATGTATATCGGAGGGACCGACTCTCACGGTTACCATCACTTGCTGTGGGAGATCCTCGACAACGCGGTCGATGAAGCGATCAACGGGCACGCTTCCCGCATCGAGGTGGCCCTGGACGCGGATCACTGCGGCGCGACGATCACCGACAATGGTCGCGGCATTCCGGTGGACACGCATCCCAAGTTCAAGAAGTCGGCCCTGGAGCTGATCCTCACCACCCTTCATGCAGGTGGGAAGTTCGAGGGAACGAGCTACCAGGTGGCGGGCGGCCTTCACGGCGTGGGCGCGTCGGTGGTCAACGCGCTGTCTTCCGAGCTGACCGCGACCGTGTGGCGCGGGGGAAAGGCCTACTCGCAGAGCTTCAAGCGCGGAAAGCCGACCTCGAAGCTCAAACGGGGCGCGAAGACCAGCAAACGTGGGACGTCGATCCATTTCCGGCCTGACGCCGACATCTTCGTCAAGCGCGCCGCATTCGACTCGAAGCGCGTCGTCGAGCGCTTGGAGGCCAAGACCTATCTTCACCGCGGTCTCAAGATCCTGTTCGTCGACGAGAAGACGGGCGAGCGCCAGGAGCTCGAGCATCCGGGGGGGATCGTCGACTTTCTCGAGAAGCTGGTCGCCGAGCGCGGGAAGCCTTCGGTGCACAGCGAGGCTTTCACGGCCGAGCAGGAGGAAGCTCCGCGGTTCGAATTGGCCTTGCGTTGGACCGAAGCGACGGACGAGGTGATCCGGTCGTACGCCAACGGCATCCCGACTGGTTCAGGGGGCACGCACGAAAACGGATTCAAGCAAGGGCTCGCCAAGGCCATCCGCAACCACATGGACACGCACAAGCTCACGCCCAAGGGCGTGAAGGTGACCGCGGAGGACATCCGAGAGGGCCTCGTGGCGTTGGTCAGCGTGTACGTGGCGGAACCGCAGTTTCAGGGGCAGACCAAGGACCGGCTCAACAACCCTGAGCTGACGGCGCAGATCGAGACGTCGGTGCGAACGGCGTTCGAGCAGTGGTTGCTCAACAACAAGACCTCCGCCGAGTCGATCATTGCGCGGGTGATCATTGCGTCGCGCGCGCGGGCGGCCAGCCGCGCGGCAAGCCAGCAGGTTTCTCGCAAGACAGCGGTGAGCCATCGGTTGAACCTACCGGGCAAGCTTGCCGACTGTTCGAGCACGAATCCCGATGAGAGTGAGCTGTTCCTCGTCGAGGGTGACAGCGCCGGCGGCAACGCGAAGCAGGGGCGCGATCGCAAGACACAAGCGATTCTTCCACTGCGCGGCAAGGTGCTGAACGTGGAGCGGGCAACGCAAGCGCAGATCCTCGGCAACCGCGAGCTTCAGGACATCGTGAGTGCGCTCGGCTGCGGGCTCGGAAAGGACTTCGACATTTCGAAGCTGCGTTACGGGCGCGTGTTCTTGTTGATGGATGCGGACAGTGATGGTCACCACATCGCGACGCTGTTGCTCACCTTCTTCTTTCGCATGCTGCCAGGGCTCGTGAGGGCAGGGCACGTCTTTTTGGCCCAACCGCCCCTCTATCGCATCGACATCGGCAAGCAGGTGCATTGGGCGCTCGACGACGCGGAGCGCGACCGCATCATCGCCGACGCGCCGGGCAACGCGAAGGTCGAGATCAGCCGATTCAAGGGCCTCGGCGAAATGACCGCCGAAGAGCTTCGGGAGACCACACTCGACAAGTCCCGGCGAAGGGCCTTGCGGGTCGTGGTCGACGGGGAGCTCGAAGCGGACCGCGTCTTCAGCGAGCTCATGGGCAAGGACCCTGCGCCCCGCTATCAGTTCATCATGGAGCAGGCGCCGCAGGCTGACGCCGTCGAGCTCGACGTGTAGCCGAGAAATCGCCGGCCGGTTTTTTTGACTGGGCCCTCGCGTTCTGGTTGAACCACTTCAGGAAGTACTTCGATAACTCGAGGGAGTGGTGATGCAGTCGACTTGTCATGTGTGCGAAAAGAGCTTCGAAGCGCGCTTTCGTTACCAGGTTCGCGAGGAGAACGGGCAGTACATCTACATATGCTCGACTGCATGCCAGCAGAGATTGCTCCTTGGCGCCGATGGGGTGCGTGCCTGCGACACTTGCGGTGCCAACTTCGAGATCGAATTCCCGTATCAGATGTGTGTGAGCGACGGGCGCCGCGCGTACTTCTGCTCGACAGGCTGCCGGGAGCGCGGACAGGAGCGGCAAAGCCAGGTCGGGCTCGCGCGAGCCAAGCCGAAGCGAATCGCGGTGTTCAATCACAAGGGCGGGACCGGGAAGACGACCACGTCGATCAATCTGGCGGCGGGTTTGGCAGAGTCGGGGCGACGTGTGTTGCTCATCGACGCGGACGGGCAGGGTAACGTAGGCGCTTCGCTCGGGATTGCCGGGCAGCGGACGCTCTACCATGTGCTGGTGAACGGCGCGAAGGCGACTGAAGTCGCTATTCCCGTCCGTGACGGCTTGGACGTGTTGACGTCGAACGAGTCGCTTGCTGCCGCCGAGCTCTATCTCGCCGAGCGTCCGAACCGCGACCGCATCATGCGAGAGCGGCTGGGCGACGCGTGCCGTGATTACGACGTCGTCGTCATCGACTGTGCACCGGCGTTGTCGTTGATGAATCAGAACGCGATGGTCTACGCGGACAGCCTCATCGTGCCAGTGGCCTGCGACTACCTTTCGCTGGTGGGCGTGAAGCAGGTCATGAGGACGATCCGCAACGTGCGTGAGCTGCTTCAACACGAGGTGCAGCTTCTGGGCGTGGTGCCAACGTTCTTCGATGTCCGCAATCGAATTTCACGAGAGGCGATCCTGACGCTGCGCCAGCACTTCGAGGATCGCTGTTATGATCCGATTCGAATCAACACCAAGCTCCGCGAGGCTCCGAGCGCAAAGCAAACGATCTTCGAGTACGCCCCGAAGAGTCATGGCGCGGAAGACTACAGGCGTTTGGTGGAACGGGTGATGGCCGTCGCCTCGACCGGACAGCGAGTGCTGACGCGGGCCGCGATTTCGGTCGCATCTTAGGGGGGGGCGCATGAAGAGACGCGAAGCAACAGGGGTAAATGGGGTGCTCGAGGAAGACGAGGTGAATGCGGTCCTGCGCGACACCTTCTATGGTGGCAAGGCAGGAAAGCGCAGTCGCCCCAGGGCGAAGAAAAAGAAGCCGGACCACTACGACGTGATCTGCATCTCGCTCTACAAGGAGGACCTGGCCCAGCTCGACAAGATGGTGGCCAAGCTCAAAAAGCAGGGTCATCGCAAGATGAGCCGGAGCGCGCTAATCCGGTTCGCCCTCGACCAGGTCGATATTAGGGACCTCCCACGCGCCTACTAGCGTGCTGTCACCGGGGCGCTATACTCGGCGCCAATTTTTAGGGTCCTTTGGGAGGTTCCGGTGACTGACAGCATCCTACAGGAAGCACTCACCTTCGATGACGTGTTGCTCCTGCCGGGGTACGCGGATTTTCTGCCTTCGAACGCAGACGTTTCCACGCGCTTTACACGGGAGCTCGAGCTGCGGATCCCGTTCGCGTCGAGCGCCATGGACACCGTGACCGAATGGCGTACCGCGGTGATCATGGCTCGCGAAGGCGGCATCGGTATCCTCCACAAGAACATGAGCCCCAAGCTTCAGGCGCTCGAGGTGACCAAGGTGAAGCGGGCGGAGACG
>CAZHPJ010000190.1:0-6120 GCA_964534585.1 uncultured Sandaracinaceae bacterium
ATGCTCGACGAGTACGGCGACGACGCGTTCGAAGCGCGCATGGGCGGCGAAGCCGTTCTCGAGATGCTTCGCGACCTCGACGTGCACGCGATGGCGGAGCAGCTTCGGTTGGATCTCAAGGAAGCTACCAGCGAGGCGAAGCGCAAGAAGTACTCCAAGCGGCTCAAGGTAATCGAGGCGTTTCGCGACTCGGGCAACCGTCCCGAGTGGATGATGCTGTCGGTGATTCCGGTGCTTCCGCCGGACCTTCGTCCGTTGGTTCCGCTCGACGGTGGCCGCTTCGCGACGTCCGACCTCAACGATCTCTACCGACGCGTCATCAACCGAAACAACCGCCTCAAGCGGCTCATCGAGCTCAATGCTCCGGAGATTATCATCCGGAACGAGCGCCGCATGCTGCAAGAGGCCGTCGATGCCCTCTTTGACAACGGCCGTCGTGGCAAGACCATCACCGGTCCGAACAAGCGTCCGCTCAAGTCGCTGTCCGACATGCTCAAGGGCAAGCAGGGCCGCTTCCGTCAAAACCTGCTCGGTAAGCGCGTCGATTACTCCGGCCGCTCGGTCATCGTCGTCGGTCCCGCGTTGCGTTTGCACCAGTGCGGCCTTCCCAAGAAGATGGCGCTCGAGCTCTTCAAGCCGTTCATCTACAACAAGCTCGAGGAGCGGGGGTACGTCACCACGATCAAGAGCGCGAAGAAGCTCGTCGAGAAGGAGAAGCCCGAGGTCTGGGATATCCTCGAAGAGGTCATCACCGAGCACCCAGTGATGCTCAACCGCGCACCGACGCTCCACCGCTTGGGCATTCAGGCCTTCGAGCCCGTGCTCATCGAGGGTAAGGCAATCCGGCTCCACCCGCTCGTTTGCACTGCCTTCAACGCGGACTTCGACGGCGACCAGATGGCGGTTCACGTGCCGCTCTCGGTCGAGGCTCAGATGGAGACCCGCGTGCTCATGATGAGCACGAACAACATCCTGTCGCCGGCGAGCGGCCGTCCGATCATCAACCCGACGCAGGACATCGTTCTTGGCCTCTACTACATGACGCGCGAGAAGCAGTTCGGTAAGGGCGCGTACCGCGAAGGGCAGGAGAAGGAAGGCCAGTTCACGGGCATCTTCGCTTCGTCCGACGAGGTGCGGATGGCGTACGACCAGAGCATGGTCGGGCTGCACTCCAGCATTCGCTACCGCTACAAGGGCGAAATCTACGACACCACCGTCGGCCGCGTGCTGGTGAGCGACGTCTTGCCCCCGGGTCTGGAATTCCCCTCAGTCAACAAGGTACTCGACAAGAAGTCGCTCAGCTCGCTCATCGACGAGTGCTACCGCGCTAGCCGCAACAAGAATACGGTTCTTCTCGCAGACCGCCTTCGTACTTTGGGCTTTGAGATGTCGACCCGTGCGGGCATTTCCATCTGCATGGATGATATGATCATCCCCGATTCGAAGCAGGAGGTGCTCAGCGAAGCGCAGCAAGACGTCGCCACGGTCGTCGAGCAGTACCAAGAGGGTCTGATTACCGATGGCGAGCGGTACAACAAGGTCGTCGACATCTGGGCGGAGGCTTCGGACCAGGTGGCTCGCGATCTGATGGACTCCATCGGCACCGATGAAGTCACCGATCCCGAGACTGGAGAGAAGACCACGCAGCCGAGCTTCAACTCCATCTTCATGATGGCCGACTCGGGCGCTCGTGGCTCGAACCAGCAGATTCGTCAGCTGGCCGGTATGCGTGGCCTGATGGCCAAGCCATCTGGTGAGATCATCGAGACGCCCATCACGGCGAACTTCCGTGAAGGGTTGACCGTGTTGCAGTACTTCATCTCGACACACGGCGCGCGCAAAGGCTTGGCCGACACCGCCTTGAAGACGGCGAACTCTGGTTATCTGACGCGGCGTCTCGTCGACGTGGCACAGGATGCCGTCATCACCGACTACGACTGCCAGACGCTCGACGGAATATGGGTTAGCAAGCTCGAGGAGGGTGGCGAGGTCGTTACGCCGCTCGGCGAGCGTGTTCTGGGCCGCATCGCGCTCGAGGACATCACCGATCCCGTCACCGACGAGGCCCTCGTCGAGGCCAACCAGGAGATCGACGAGGTTCGCGTCGCCCGCATCGAAGCCGCCGGCATCGAGCGGGTATTGATTCGCTCCGTGTTGACCTGCCAGAATCGTCGCGGCGTATGCGTCATGTGTTACGGCCGAGACCTCGGCCGCGGCTACGAGGTGAACATCGGCGAGGCTGTCGGCATCATCGGTGCTCAGTCGATTGGTGAGCCTGGAACGCAGCTCACGATGCGTACCTTCCATATTGGTGGTGCGGCCGCGCGCGGTAAGATCGAGCAGAGCTCCATCGAGACGCGCTCGGGCGGTTTCGTGAAGTTCGACAATGCACACCTCGTCCCTAAGCGTGACGGGACGGTTGTCGTGATGAACCGCCACAGCGCGGTGACGGTCGTCGATGAGTCCGGCCGCGAACGTGAGCACTTCACCCTGACCTACGGCGCATTCGTCAAGGTCGTGGATGGTGACCGCGTGGAGCGAGGCACGATGCTCGCCGAGTGGGACCCCTACGCCATTCCGATCCTCACCGAGGTCGCCGGCGTCGTGAAGTATGGTGACGTCGTCGAGGCGGTGACCATGGAAGAGAAGCTTGACGAGGTGACGGGTCTCTCGCGGCGCGTTGTCATCGAGTCCCGCGATCCGAGCGCGCGTCCCCGTATCTCGATCAAGGATCCGCAGACTGGCGATACGCGGAGCACGGGTGCCGGAGCCAACGTGGCCCGCTATTTCCTGCCGGTGGGCGCCAACATCATTCCCGCGGATGGTCAGACGGTCGAGGCCGGCGAGATCATCGCGAAGATCCCGCGTGAAACGACCAAGACCAAGGACATCACTGGCGGTCTGCCGCGTGTCGCCGAGCTCTTCGAGGCTCGCAAGCCCAAAGACCACGCGATCATCAGCGAAATCGATGGCATCGTAATCTTTGGCAAGGACACCAAGGGTAAGCGCAAGGTCATGATTACGCCGGAGGTCGGTGAGCCCAAGGAGTACCTCATCGCCAAGGGCAAGCACCTCACCGTGAAGGATGGTGACCACGTGCGCGCCGGTGAGCCATTGATGGATGGTCCGGCAAACCCCCACGACATTCTCAAGGTCAAGGGCGAAAAGGAACTTGCGGCTTGGTTGGTCGACGAGATCCAGCAGGTTTACCGACTGCAAGGTGTTGCCATCAACGACAAGCACATCGAGGTCATCGTTCGTCAGATGCTTCGGCGTGTTCGGATCAAGGAGACGGGTGACACCCGCTTCCTCCCGGATGAGCAGGTCGAGAAGACCGTCTTCGAGCGCGAGAATGAGCGAGTCATCGCGAAGGGCGGCCAGCCCGCGGTGGCCGAGCCGCTCCTGCTCGGCATCACCAAGGCCTCGCTGTCCACCGAATCGTTCATCAGTGCTTCGTCCTTCCAGGAGACGACGAAGGTGCTTACCGAGGCTGCGATCAGTGGCAAGGTCGACGAGCTCCGCGGTCTCAAGGAGAACGTCATCATGGGCCGGCTGCTTCCAGCTGGTACGGGCCTTGGCGCGTACAACAAGATCGACATGGTCGTCGCGGACGATGCGGTGAAGCCGCTTGCTCCAGCGCCGGCCATCCTCGAGCCCGAGCCCGTTGCTGCGGCTGCATCCGAAGAGTAAGCTCTCGCTACTTTGGTGACGAGCTATCTATTCGAAACGGACGAGCATCGTGCGCTGCGCGAGCAGGTACGGCGTTTCGCGGCCGCCGCGATTGCGCCGCACGCGCATGCTTGGGAAGAGGCAAACGAGTTCCCTCGCGAGCTCTATCAGCAGGCCGCCGAGGCGGGCTTCCTCTCCACCGGGTATCCCGAAGAGGTGGGCGGTGACGGGGGCGACCTCAGCCACGTTCTGGTATCGGCCGAGGAGATGGTGCTTGCCGGGAAGTCGGTGGGTACCTGCGTTGGCCTTGGCAGCCACGGGATCGCGCTGCCGCCGATCGTGAAATTTGGAACCGACATCCAGAAGGAGCGCTACGTCCGGCCAACGCTCAGAGGCGAGAAGATCTCAGCGCTGGGCATCACAGAGCCCGGCGGCGGCAGCGATGTGGCCGCGGTGCAGACCAAGGCGGTCCGCGATGGCGACTATTACATCGTGAACGGCTCCAAGACATTCATCACGTCGGGCACACGCGCGGACTTCGTCACGACCGCAGTGCGCACCGGAGGCGAGGGCCATGGCGGCATTTCGATGCTGATCATCGACAACGACACCCGAGGCTTCACCGTCGCAAGCAAGCTCAAGAAGACCGGTTGGTGGGCAAGCGACACTGCCGAGCTCGTCTTCGAGGACTGTCGCGTCCCTGCCGAGAACCTCATCGGCCAAGAAGGTGCGGGCTTCCTGATGATCATGGCCAATTTCGTCACCGAGCGCCTCATGATCGCCGGCCAATGCGTTGCGATCGCCGAGCTTGCCTATCGAGAGTCGGTGGAATACGCGAAGCAGCGCCACGCATTTGGCAAGTCGTTGTCGGGATTCCAAGTCATCCGTCACAAGCTCGCCGATATGGCAACCCAAATTGCCGCCGCCCGCGCTCTCACCGGGGAGACCGTCACGCGCTTCCTCAATGGGGAGCAAGCGCCATCCTTGGCTGCGATGGCCAAGAACACCGCCACGGACGTGTGCTCGCGCGTCTGCGACCAAGCTGTCCAAATCCACGGCGGCTATGGCTACATGCGCGAATACGTCGTCGAACGCCTCTACCGAGACGCTCGCCTCTACCCAATAGGCGGCGGCACCCGCGAGATCATGAACGAAATCATCAGCAAAGTAGAGGGCTACTAGGGGGATCCTGTCCCCCTAGGATGATGCCGCGTTCTATGAAGTCGGCGATCATTGCCGATAGTTTTTCGATGAATTCGGGGCCGATCTCGCTTTCGTGGGCAGCCGCGGTTCGTTGCACGGATTCGGCGACGGTTTCATCGGCGCGCTGCCAGGCCTCGAGGAGGTCTGCGGCCAGCGGGTTGAGCTTGCGCGGGATCGGCTTGTGATTCTTGTCGCGGTACAGGCACAGGATCGTTGGGTCCCCTTCGTACCCCGCGTCCGGTGTGGGCTTTTGGTGAACTGGATACGCGAGTCGCAGAACCTTCACCGCCGTGGCGAGGACGGGCTTGCGGTCGAAAGCGAATTCGGCTTCCGATGCGGGGTTCGGGGGCGCATGTTGGACCTCCCACGCCGAGATCTCGTAGCCTGCGAGGTCCGCAACCCAAGGTGCTTCCGCGCCTTGCCAGATCGGAATCGCGAACTCGGCGAGCTCGCTTGGGACGTAGCGGAAGTATCGGGTCTTGGGGCCGCCCGTGCCCAGCCATTCGTCGACGGTGCGTTGAAAGGTTTCTTCTCCGATCGTCCGTTTCGTGCGTTCGAAGGCAACCCCAATCACATTGTTGAGCCTGTTACGCACGAGGTCACGGTAGATCAGCCATCGCTCGCGCGACCCCAAGAGCTCCAGATCGGCTTCACTCGGCTCCACACCGAAACAGACACGGTGTATGGCCCGGGCGTGATCAACCAGCACGGTTAGCCCCCGTTGCGCGGCGATAAATCGTCCAGAGCTCATCGACCTCGGACAGGAGCTCATCGAGTGGCGGCACGTTGTTGTCGCGCTCGAGAAGCACCGGCACAGGGCCTACCTTGCGCAGCGTGTATTCGAGAAGCTCGTACACGTCGTCGGGGATCGGCTCGCCGTGGGTGTCGATGCGTAAGCCGTCCTCGCGAACGAAGTGGCCGGCTACGTGGATTTGCACCACGCGTTCCGCCGGGATCTTGTCGATATATGCTTTGGGATCGAAGCCGAAGTTACGGCCGTTTACGTAGATGTTGTTGACGTCTAGCAGCAATTTCGCGTCTGCCTTCTCCAGCACTTCGACCACGAAGTCAGCCTCGGTCAGCCCGTCAGGACCTTGCGAGGCGTAGTAGCTCACGTTCTCGAGCGCTAACGGAATACCGATCACGTCGCGCACTTCCGTCAGTCGCTGCGATGCGATCTGCACCGCTTCATCGGTGAAAGGTAGTGGCAGCAAGTCGTGGAAGAAGCGCTCATCGACTCCGCCTAGG
>CAZHPJ010000191.1:0-6088 GCA_964534585.1 uncultured Sandaracinaceae bacterium
TGCGGAAGCCAACTCAGGTCCGAGCGATCCTTTCGGTTCAGCCAGCCCCGCCTATGCCAGATTGCGAGAAGTCACGGACGCTGCGCTCGCTACGAGCTGGAGCGGCACGCTCGAAGACTTCGCGCCATGGCTCGAAGAACAAACCACCGTGATGGAACGCGCTCTCAATTTGTTGAAGGCGCTTCGCGTCGGGCCGGGCGACGTGTACGCCGTCGCCAGCGGACGCATCGCAATGCTGTACGACCACATCGCGGTAGCCCTAACCGAAGCGTCTCAGGTGGCCGAAACGTCCGGCCTCGACTCGGACTGGAAAGGCCAAGAAGGGCGCGTCTGGCAACAGGCCAACGCGTTCTGGTCCCGATGCGTGCGCGGCTGCAGCACAGGAGGAACGCACCTAGACGCATGGGCCCTCCACTGCCGGAAAGGGCAGGCAAATAGCCAAGCGAAATTGGGACCTTAGCCCAAGCTGAAATCGCCTCGACAGCCTAAGTGAAACATGTTCTATTTCTTCTCCATGTCCAAAGGGAAGAAATCATTGGCCCCGAAACCGGCCGAACCGCCGTTGCTCCTCACCAAGGCCGACGGAGAAGCGTGGGACGAGGAAGCCGACGTAGTCGTCGTCGGCTTTGGCGGCGCCGGGGCATGCGCTGCACTAGAAGCGAGCAAGAACGGGGCGCGCGTGCTGGTGCTCGACCGCTTTCATGGAGGCGGCGCAACGGCGATCAGCGGCGGCGTGTTCTACGGCGGTGGTGGAACGCACATCCAAACCGAAGCTGGCGTGACGGACGATGCCGACGAAATGTTTCGTTACCTATCGCTCGAGGTGCAGGGCGTGGTGTCCGAAGAAACGCTTCGAGACTTCTGCAACAAGAGCGTCGACAATCTCACTTGGCTCGAAGAGCACGGCGTTCCGTTCGAGGCGTCGCTGTGTCCCTACAAAACCAGCTATCCGACGGACGACTACTACCTCTACTATTCGGGTAACGAAGGTTTCTCGCCTTACAAAGACGCGGCAAAGCCTGCGCCGCGTGGTCACCGGGCCAAGGGTGCGGGTCTTCCGGGCGAGAGCTTCTACGAGCCGCTTCGCGAAGCTGCGCAGGGCGCGGGCATCGAGGTCGAGTACGAAGCACGCGTCACTCGCCTCGTGATCGACAGCCAGAACCGGGTCCTCGGCGTCGAATACCGGCAAATCAAGAAGGGCTTTTGGAGCAAGCTTTACCGGCAGCTCAACCAGGCCAGCATTGCGATCGTCAAGTACCACCCGAAGCTCGCCGCAAACCTTCGCGAGCGTGGTTTTCGGATCGAAGCGGCACACTCGGTGGTCAAGCGCGCCCGCGCGGCAAAGGGCGTTGTCCTCGCGGCTGGCGGCTTCATCTACAACCGCAAAATGGTGAAGGAGCTCGCACCGAAGTATCGCAGCGGAATGCCGCTCGGAACCGCGTCCGACAATGGAAGCGGCATCCTTCTGGGGTTGAGCGTGGGCGGCAAGGCCGACCTCATGGACCGCATCTCGGCGTGGCGATTCATCAACCCACCAGAGGCCTTTGCCAAAGGCATGATCATCAACCAACAGGGCGAACGGTACATCAACGAGTTCATGTACGGCGCCGCCGTGGGCGAAGCGATGGTCGAGCACAACGACGGGGTCGCGATCTTGGTCATCAACGGGGAGCTCAAAAAGCTCGCACGCGAGCAGTGCAAGCCCGGCAAGGCGCAATGGTTCCAGCGCGCGCCGGCGCTCCTCAACCTGTGGTTCAACAGCAAAGAGGCCAAGTCGGTCGAAGAGCTCGCCAAGGTGGTGAAGGTTCCCGTGGAGAATCTGCGCAAGACGCTCGACGAGTACAACGATGCGGCAGAGGGCAAAACGGCAGACCGCTTCAACAAGGGCTCCGATAGGATGCACGCGATGCGCAACGGGCCTTACTTCGCGATCAACGCAGGGATCAGGAGCAAGCGCTTCCCGTGCCCAACACTGACGCTAGGCGGGCTCGTCGTCGATGAAGGAACCGGTCAGGTGAAGAGCGAGGACGGTGGGGTGATTCCCGGCCTGTACGCCGCCGGACGCAACGCGGTGGGTGTGTGCTCCCGGCAGTATGTGAGCGGTCTGTCGATCGCGGACTGTGTGTACTCGGGACGTCGTGCAGGCGGTGCAGCCGCCCGAGGCGAAGTGTACGCAGCGAAAGACGCTCCGGCGCCCGCGCAGAGCACGCCGATCGAGGCAGCGGGTCCGGAAGGACTTCCCGTGAGCCACGAGGCTCAGGTCGCCGACCCTTGTCCGGAAGATCGTCAAAGGCCGTCGCGCCGTGCCCGTCACGAAGCGCCCTACCCGCGTCAATCGCTCAACCGAACGATTCGGCGTCCCGGCGGGGCTACACGGGTACCATCATCGCAGCGCGGGCGGCTTCCAAAACGCGCCCCCTGACTTGACGGGCGACCACGCCGGATCAAGGGTGCCTACCTGCCATGAGTGACAAGCTGAACGACGACGAGGCCGAGGAGTGCGTCCGCAAGCTCCTCACCTACATCGGTGACGACCCGGAGAGAGAGGGGCTCAAGGACACTCCACGTCGCGTTCTTGGCGCGATGAGAGAGCATTTCCGGGGCTACGTGGAGGACCCGGAAGCGCATCTGTCGCGAACGTTCAGCGAAGTCGAGGGGTACGACGAGCTCGTCCTGATCAGCGACATCGAGATCTACAGCCACTGCGAGCATCACATGGTGCCGTTCGTCGGCAAAGCGCATGTGGCCTACATCCCCGACGGGAAGATCGTGGGGCTATCCAAGATCGCCCGCGTCGTGGACACGTTTGCCAAACGGCTTCAAGTTCAGGAAAAGCTCACCGCGCAAATCGCCAACGCCATCAACGAGACCCTGACCCCGCAGGGGACCGCCGTGGTCCTGCAGTGCCAGCACTTCTGCATGTGTTATCGCGGCGTCCGCAAGCCTGGGTCCTGGACGACGACCAGCCGGTTGACGGGCTGCTTTTTGGAGGACGAAGCCGCGCGTATGGAGCTGTTTACCCTGATCGGCATGCACCGCTCGATCGGCGGCGCGGGTAGCTGAACGGCCTCGATCTCGTCACCATCGGGGCGTACAGTAGCCCCATGCGCGAGCAACACTACGACTGGGTCATCATCGGGTCGGGTTTCGGCGGAAGCGTCTCCGCCCACCGCCTGACGCAAAAAGGCTACAAAGTCCTCGTCATCGAGAAGGGACGCCGGTTCGCGCCGGAGGACTTCCCGAAAACCAACTGGGATTTGAAGCGCTGGCTGTGGAACCCGGCACTCGGCTTCAAAGGCTTCTTCCAGATGTCGTTCATGAAGCACATGACCGTGTACCACGGGGTCGGGGTCGGGGGCGGCTCGCTGGTCTACGCCAACACTTTGCCGACTCCGAAATCGCAGTTCTTCCAGGCGAAGTCGTGGGCACACTTGGCCGACTGGGAGAAAGAGCTCGCTCCGCACTATGCGACTGCAAGGCAGATGCTCGGCTCCGCGACGAATCCGGTGATGACCAAAGGTGATCACATCATCAAAGAGATCGCTCAGGAGATCGGGCGCGAGGATCACTTCCACCCAACCCAGGTGGCGGTGTTCTTTGGTGAGGCGAACGAAGAGGTCCCGGACCCCTATTTCGAAGGCGATGGTCCCGCCCGTGTGGGCTGCACCTTCTGCGGCGCGTGCATGACAGGGTGCCGCGTCGGCGCGAAGAACACCCTCGACAAGAACTACCTGTACCTGGCCGAAAAGCACGGCGCTGAGGTCGCGCCGGAAACCGAAGTCACGGCGATCAGGGCACTCGACGACGGCGGCTATCGAATCGAAACCAAGGCGTCGTTCGATGACGCTCATCGCGACGAAGTCACGGCGGACCGGCTCATCCTCGCAGGCGGCGTGATGGGTACGATGCCACTTCTTCTCCAGATGAAGGAAGATCCACTGGGCTTGCCCAAGCTATCAGATCGCTTGGGCGACTTCGTTCGCTCGAACAGCGAGGCCTTGTTCGGCATCGTGTCGACCAAAAAGGGCGAGAACTTCTCCAAGGGCGTGGCGATCACATCGATTCTCAACACCGACGACCACAGCCACCTCGAGCCCGTGCGGTACGGCGCAGGCTCGGGATTTTTCCGCATGCTGCTCGCCCCACATTCCCCGGGCGCAACCGCAATGGCTCGGCTCTGGGGCGCGTTCGTCGCGTTCCTCCGGCAGCCCGGCCGCTGGCTCAAGGTGCTCTTCATCAAGGACTTTGCCAAGCAAAGCCAGATTCTTCTCTACATGCGCAGCCTCGAGGGGACGCTTCGAGTGAGGCTCGGCCGCGGGCTGCGAACGGGCTTTCGGCGGGGGCTCATGACGGAGGTCGATGACCCTAGCCAAGCGCCGTCCGCGTTCATCGATGAGGCGACCGAGCTGGCGGAAAACTTCGCCGACAAGGTCGACGGTGTGGCAACGACCGTGCTCACCGAAACGCTCCTCGGAGTGCCTTCAACCGCGCATATCTTGGGCGGCGCATGCATGGGAGACTCCGCCGAGACGGGCGTCATCAACGCGAAGCACGAAGTGTTCAACTATCCGGGCCTCTATGTGATCGACGGCTCGGCGATCTCCGCAAACCCGGGCGTCAACCCTTCCCTCACCATCACGACGCTCGCCGAACGCGCGATGAGCCTCATCGCCGACAAGCAAGCCACCTCAGAAATTAGCCCTTCTACACAAGGGTCTGACCCCTTTACGGAGGGGCTACGAGCTGGGTGAGGGTCGTGCTCGGGTCCGTGGGCTCGGGGGGTTCGAGCTCGAAGGTGTCTACTACTTCGCTGCCGCGTTGGTCGCAGTAATAGGCCCACTCGCCCCATTGTGGGTCGTCTAGCTTGATGAAGAGCGCGAGGCAGGCGTAGTAGGCACGCGCCGAAAGCTCCGCGAATGGGGTGAGGTGTTCGGTGAGGGCGTCGGTGTAAATCTCGAGCAGCTCTTTGTCCTCGGCGATGTTCTCCGGAACCGGAGCGCCGCGAATGCTGCTCGCCATGTCCTCGTACATGTATCCAAACAGCGCCGTCCCGATGCCGCGCTCGAACAAGGGATGGGTTCGGAGCGTGTGTGTGGCTGCAAGCGCGCGGTCGGTCGCCGCTTGGCGCCGAAGGAGCCAGTCGCGGAAGGCGCCCTCCGCCCAACTTTCGATGACTTCCTGCGAGGCGCCATCCGGCGGCTCGGGCGGACGAACCGCTACCGCTTCCTCCACCCGATTCCACAACTCCTGCAGCTCGTGGCTGAGCTCCTCGCGCGCATACACGGGCTGCGGCATGGGAATCGGGCTGACGACCGGCTCTTGGGACTCTTCGGGGGTCTGCCGGCCGGCGCAGCCGATCCCCAAGGCCACCATGATCAAGAGCCAACGCCACATGCGGCGAGATTAACAGGCAGGGATCGGCGAGGCGAGTTTTGGGCGCAAAGCCGGTTGACTTGAGCGCGAATCCACCTTTCCATCACAGCATGGGCGTCCCCCTCGTCGAGCTCACCGACGCTGCGAGCGTCGATCGCGCCGCGCGTGCCTTGTTCGGCAGCCCGCTCGATACGAGGCCTGCAGTTTCGCACAGCTTCGCTGCTTGGAGCGTGGGTGACGACGTGCCCCTCACGACCATTCGCATCAACGAGCAGGGGCCCAAGAGCGAGCTCGATTTCCTGGCGCTGCACATGGGGCGGGCGCGTGCCGACGCGATCGTCATCACGGGCAAGATCCTGCGAGAAGAACCCGACCTGACCTATGATCTTCGCGCCGATCCACGCTGGGGTGACGCCTTACTGAGCTGGCGCGAGCGCCACTGGGGCCTCTGCGATCCACCTTGGCTCTTGATCCTGACCAGCGGCCGCGATCTCGACTTCAACCACCCGGTGTTTCGTGGATGGGTGCGGCCGATCATCTTCACTACCGACCGCGCCGCTGAGCGGAAGCTCGCGGCCGCTCCCTGCCCGGTCGTCGCGGACGCGTCCCCCAACATCCGACGGGCGATTCAGCATCTGCACGTCACGCGCGAGTGCGAATGTGTTTCGATCGAAGCGGGCCCATCGACCGTCCGCTCGCTCTACGAAAGGCCGGT
>CAZHPJ010000192.1:0-6035 GCA_964534585.1 uncultured Sandaracinaceae bacterium
GCGGTGCCCGAAGAAGGGGATGCGGCAGTTTCAGCAGGTGTTGGAGATGGTGCGTGGGGTGCGTGAGCTCGGTCTCGAATCGTGCGCAACGCTCGGAATGCTCGACGATGAGCAAACCCAGGACCTCAAGCACGCGGGGCTCACCGCGTACAATCACAACCTCGACACCTCCGAGGAGTACTACGGGGAGATCATCTCGACCCGCACGTACAGCGACCGCCTCGACACGATCGCGCGCGTGGCGGCCGCCGGCATTTCCGTCTGTGCCGGTGGCATCATCGGGATGGGGGAGGGCATCGATGACCGAGTGGGCATGCTCGTGACGCTCGCCAACCTTTCGCCGCAGCCTGAAAGTGTGCCTGTCAACGCCTTGGTGGCGGTGCCCGGCACCCCCCTTGGTGATCAGAAGCCCGTCGACTCGCTAGAGATCGTTCGCATGTGCGCCACCGCGCGCATCATGATGCCCGGCGCGCGCGTGCGGCTTTCGGCGGGGCGCGCCTCGCTGAGCCGCGAGGCACAGCTTCTCTGCTTCATGGCGGGCGCGAACAGTGTCTTCTTCGGCGACAAGCTCCTCACGACTGGGAACCCGGACCATGCGGCGGATCTCGAGCTGCTACGGGACGCCGGGCTGTCTCCGCTCGAGCCAGACCAGGCCGAGGGTGGCCACGCCCACCATGCGAGCCGCCCCGTGACGGCTCCGGACGCGGCGGAGTAGGCCGTCAGCGCGAAATCATAAGGGTTTTTGTTGCTCCATGTTATTGAATTTGATTTGCAACTTCTAGCAGCTATAAATAGGTCATGCTCGTTTGCCACTGCCATGCAGTCAACGACCAGATGATTCGCCAATGCGTCGATGACGGCGCGCGAAGCGGGAACGACATCCTGGAGGCCTGCGGTGCAGGCGCATCTTGCGGCAGCTGCCGGCCGGTGATCGATCGTTTGATCGAATTGCATCACGATGGGCAGAACGCGATCGAATCGAGCGGCACGCAAGGCTGACGCGGTAGCTGGAAACGCCGGACAACTTTGCACGGTTGGCGGTTTGCCAGGCCTATCGCTGGTCTCTATGGTCGCGTGTAAGGAAGATTCATGAAGGGCAACGACGAAGTCATCAACCTGCTCAACGAGGTGCTCACCTCGGAGCTCACCGCTATCAACCAGTATTTCATTCATTCGAGAATGTGTGAGGACTGGGGTTTCCAGAAGCTTGCCGCGAAAAAGCGGGGCGAGTCGCTCGAAGAGATGAAGCACGCCGACATGATCATCGCGCGTCTTCTCTTCCTCGAGGGCGTACCCAACATGCAGCGCTACTTTCCCGTCAAGGTTGGCGAGGATGCGGTCGAGCAGCACCGCCTCGACCTCGAAGTCGAGTACGATGCCGTCAAGCGTCTGAACGCTGGCATCGCCCTATGTCTCGACAAAGGCGACAACGGCACCCGGGAGCTCCTCGCGACGATCCTCCGGCAGGAGGAAGAGGGTATCGACTGGCTCGAAGCGCAGCTCCACCTCGTCGAGGCGATCGGCAAGGAGAGTTATCTGACCCAGCAGATGGTCGGCGCCGGGAACTAGCTCTTGCGCGGTTGGCTGCTACAGATCCCGCGATGAACGTGCATCCGCTCGCTGGCCAGTCCGCGCCGCCCGACGTCCTGGTCGACGTCGCCAAGCTCATCGCCGCGTACTACGACGGCAAACCCGATCCGAACGAGCCGAGCCACCTCGTGAGCTTTGGCACCTCCGGCCACCGGGGGTCGTCCTTTCGCCTCAGTTTCAACGAGCCACACATCCTTGCGACGACGCAGGCGATTTGTGACTACCGCGTTGCCGAGGGCATCGATGGCCCGCTCTACGTCGGTGTCGATACGCACGCGTTGTCCGAGCCGGCCGCAAGGACCGCGCTCGAGGTTCTTGCCGCGAACGGCGTCGAAACATGTATCGCGCCGGAAGGGCACTTCACGCCCACTCCGGCTGTCTCGTTTGCGATTCTCGAGCACAACCGGAACAACGCGAGCGACGCCGACGGCGTCGTCGTGACGCCGTCGCACAATCCACCTGAAGATGGCGGCTTCAAGTACAACCCGCCGAACGGCGGTCCCGCAGACACTGAAGTCACGTCGTGGATCGAACACCGCGCGAATCAGTTGTTGGCCGCTGGTCTCGAAGACGTCCAGCGCATGGCGTACGACGCTGCGCTTCGCGCCGACACGAGCCACATTCACGATTTCATCACGCCATACGTCGAAGGGCTGGATGCCGTCCTCGACATGCACGCGATTTCGAATGCAGGTCTGCGCATTGGCGTCGACCCGATGGGCGGTGCCGGCGTCGAGTACTGGCCTCGGATCGCCGATCGCTACGGCCTCCGCCTCGACATCGTCAATGAAGTCATCGACCCGACATTTTCGTTCATGACGCTCGATCGTGATGGGAAAATCCGCATGGATTGTTCTTCTCCGTACGCGATGGCCCGGCTGGTCCGCCTCCGAAACCAATACGACATCGCATTCGCAAACGATACGGACTTCGATCGGCACGGCATCGTCACCAGTAGTTGGGGCCTTCTCAACCCGAATCACTACCTCAGCGTGGCGATCAGCTATCTGTTCACCGAGCGCGGCTGGGACGAGCGTGCTGCCATTGGCAAGACCCTCGTGAGCAGCGCAATGATCGATCGCGTGGCCAAAGACCTTCGCCGCCGGCTCGCAGAGGTGCCCGTAGGCTTCAAGTGGTTCGTGCGGGGGCTGCTCGACGGCTCGTACGGCTTTGGCGGAGAGGAGAGCGCGGGCGCTTCGTTCCTGCGCAGGGATGGCAGTGTTTGGACGACCGACAAAGACGGCATCCTTCTCAACCTCCTCGCAGCGGAGATCACCGCGACGACGGGCAGAGATCCGGGTGAGTGTTACCAGAGCCTCACGAAGCAGTTCGGCACGCCCGTCTACGAGCGCATCGACGCTCCAGCAACTGCCGAACAGAAGGCTGCCCTCGAGGGAATGAGCGAGTCGGACCTCGAGGCATCGGATCTCGCTGGCGAGCCGATCCAGCAAGTTCTCACCAAAGCGCCCGACAACGACGCGCCAATTGGTGGGCTCAAGGTCACGACGGAGAATGGCTGGTTCGCTGCCCGCCCGTCCGGCACCGAAGACGTTTACAAGATCTATGCGGAAAGCTTCGTTGGCCGCGAGCACTTATCGTCCATTCAACGCGAAGCCAAGGACCTGATCGGCCGCGTATTCGACAAGAACACGACCGCTTGAGGGGTTAGCCCAATCGTGTTTCACTCCGCCGCGTGTTAGCGCTCGTAACAGGTGGTGGCGGCCGTCTCGGCAACGTTCTCGTGCGACGACTTCTAGAGAACGGCCGAAAGGTGCGCGTGTTGGAGCCAGGAAGCTCGCCGCAGTCCCTCGCCGGCCTCGACATCGACTTCATGCCGGGGTCGGTGCTCGATGCTACGGATGTCGATCGGGCCATGGATGGCGTAGACGTCGTGTATCACCTCGCCGCCAAGATCGACCTAAGCCCCAAGAAAGACCCGATGATGTACACCCTCAACGTCGAGGGGACCCGAATGGTCGTCGATGCCTGTCTTGCCCGCGGCCTGCGGTTGGTACACACGAGCTCACATCACGCTCTCGAGCGCGAGCCCCTCGACCAGCCCTTGACCGAAGACAAGCCCCTCGCTCTCGACGAGAAGGGCGAGTACCACCGATCCAAGGCGATCGGCGAAACGATCGTCCTCGACGCTTGTGAGCGTGGCCTCGATGCCGTCATCGTCAATCCGGGCTCGATGATTGGGCCCTACGACTTCGAGCCCTCGATGATCGGTGCCGCACTGATCGACATGTACTTCGGTCGCGTCCCGGTCTTGCTCGAGCTGCTGAGCGACTACGTCGACGTTCGGGATGTCGCCGACGGCATGATCGCAGCGGCGGAGAAAGGCAGGCGCGGCGAGCGCTATTTCCTCACCGGTGACGTCATTCCAATCATGGAGATGGTGTCTCTGTACGGAGAGCTCACCGGCGCCAAAGTGCCTACGCGGGCGCTGCCCCTCTGGGTGGGCTGGGTCTTGCTGCCGTTTGCCTTGGCGGCGAGCGCCGTGACCAAGAAGGAGCCGTTCATCACGGCCGATATGCTCCGTGCCAGCGTGTCCAACGAAGTGGTTTCGCACGACAAAGCACATCGCGAGCTCGGCTATACGATACGCACGCTCCGCGAGTCGCTCACGGACGCAGTCGCCTGGTATCGGGAGCGCGGCTGGCTCAGCACCTGACCCGCGTTTTCGCCGTTGACCTGCGGCCCGTGCTACACATAGAGCACCCATGAGCGGAAGAGAGCCCAAGCGTCATCAGGATCTCGAGGACGTGATCGACCTCATTGCTGGCTCGTATGACAACGACGATGAGATCAACAACCTCGACAGTGCCGCCCTTCCAAACAAGCGCGCAGTCACCACTGCGTTCAATCACCTCTTGCCCGTGCTCTACATGGGCTTCTACAGCACCCGCGCGCTCAACCGGACCAACCTCCGCTACGCGATTAGCGAGCACCTGTACCCAGCTCAGGACATCTTGGTCGAGCAGATCGATCGCGCCGTTCGCTACCGAGAGCGCATGGGCCAGCTCGGCGAGAAGAAGCCCGGGGGTTGGAGCGAAGACGTGGTGCTGCGCCTACTCGAGAAGATTCCCGAGCTTCGGCGCCTTCTCAACGCAGACGTCCGTGCCGCG
Source organism: uncultured Sandaracinaceae bacterium (assembly GCA_964534585.1). GTDB lineage: Bacteria > Myxococcota_A > Polyangia > Polyangiales > Houyiibacteriaceae > SG8-38. Next base: position 4,719 of record CAZHPJ010000192.1, read on the forward strand.
TATCATGGAGACCCGGCCGCCTCGAGCATCGAAGAGGTCATCTTCAGCTATCCGAGCGTGCAGGCCATCACGGCATACCGAGTTGCGCACGAGCTCTGCCTGGTCGACGTCCCCATGGTCCCGCGCATCATCACCGAGTACGCGCACAGCAAGACCGGCATCGACATCAACCCCTGCGCGCAGATCGGCGAGAGCTTCTTCATCGACCACGGCACTGGGGTGGTCATTGGCGCGACGGCCGTCATCGGCAGCAACGTGAAGCTCTACCAGGGTGTTACTCTGGGCGCCCTGAGTGTCTCTTGGCACGAGGCGCGTGGATGCCACGGCACGAAGCGGCATCCCACGATTGAGGACGACGTTACGATCTACGCCGGGGCGTCGATTCACGGCGGCGACACGGTTATCGGCGAGGGCTCGGTCATCGGCGGCAACGTCTGGCTCACCAAGTCCGTGCCCCCCGGCTCCAAAATCTTCGGCCGCGCGAAGTAGCGCTTCCGGCTTACTGGCCGGCTTCGGCGAGCTTCTCTTGGACCTTGTCGAAGACGGCTCGGAGGTTGGTCAGCTCGCTGAGCTCGTCCTCGGAGATAGAGACGTCGTACTTCTTCTCGACGTCGGCGATGATCTCGATCGCCATCATGCTGTCGATCCCCAGGTCCGCGAACGGCGTATCCTCAGGGATATCTTCGACTTCGGTCACCTCGGCGATGATCTGCCTCAGCTCGTCCTTCAACGTGTCCGACATGCCGCCCGTATATGCTTGCGTTCACGATCAGCGTCAAGCATTTGAAAACTGGCCGCTTGGCCTGTTTCGAACGTGGTATAGACCGGAAATTACGGTACCTTACGCCCGCTATTGATATGAGCTGGATTTCCGAAAAGGCGCATGCAGAGCTACAGCGGGTGCGCGACGCGCAAGCCAGGCAGATCTATCCCTATTTTCGCCAGTTCGAATCGGGTGGGCTGCATACGACCATCGGCGGCAAACCGATCGTCAACTTCAGCTCGAACGACTACCTCGGTCTGACCAACCATCCGAAGGTCAAAGAGGCCGCCAAGGCAGCGATCGATCGGTTTTCCTGTGGCTTGAGCTCGTCGCGTGTTCAGGCCACCGCGACCCTACACGTCGAGCTCGAGGAACGCCTGGCGGCCTGGTTCGGCTTCGAGAAAGCCCTGGTCTTCACCACTGGCTATCAGGCGATGGTCGGCACCATCATGTCGTTAGCCGACAAAGACACCACGATCGTCCTTGATAACTTGAGCCATGCCTGCATTCTCGATGGCACGTTCTTGGCCGCTGGGACGCCCATGCGCGCGCCT
>CAZHPJ010000193.1:0-5985 GCA_964534585.1 uncultured Sandaracinaceae bacterium
ACATCGGTGGCGGCACTACAGAAGTAGCTGTTATCTCGCTTGCCGGCATCGTCTATTCGCAATCGGTTCGCGTCGGTGGCGACAAGATGGACGAGGCGATCATCGCTTACCTGAAACGCAAGTACAATCTCCTGATCGGCGAGCAGTCGGCCGAGCGCGTGAAGTGCAATATCGGCACCGCGCACACCGACGGCGAGGCAGCAACGATGGAGGTGAAGGGTCGTGACATGGTTGCCGGCGTACCGAAGACCGTCGTCGTCAATGCAGACGAGATCCGCGACGCGCTCACGGAGCCGATCAACTCGATCACTGAGGCCGTCATGATGGCCCTCGAACGCACCCCGCCCGAGCTATCGGCAGACATCGTCGACAAGGGCATCGTGCTCACTGGCGGCGGCGCGCTTTTGAAGAACCTCGATGTACTTTTGCGCGAGGAAACAGGGCTTCCCGTGATGGTTTCGGATGATCCAGTGTCAGCCGTCGTGCTCGGGTGCGGCAAGGCGCTGGATCACTTGGATCTGCTCCGTGAGGTGACGATCGCGTAGCGCGACGAGCAAGAACGCGGCGATGAACTACTTCCAGACAATTCGAGATGCCGTCATCTTGCTTGCCCTGGTGATCATTCCCGCCGTCTTTCTGCGCGCTAACCTCAGAGATCCTTCCGAGCTTTCCTGGATCGATCGCGCTTTGCTTCAGGTGAGCGGTCCGATCCAATACGTGGCGGAGTGGGCGGCCGACGGCGCGACGAGTGTAATCGAAGACTACGTGTACTTGGTGGACGTCAAGAGCGACAATGACCACTTGCGCGCGGAGAACGATCGCTTGATGCGTGAGATGCGCGTCCTGCGAGCCGACGTGCAGCGGGCTCACGAGCTCGAGTCGTTGCTGGGGCTGCGCGAACGGTTGGCCACCGAAACGATGACGGCCCGCGTGATCGCCAAAGACGTCTCTCCGTCGTTTCGCGTCGTTCGGCTCGCCGTCGATCAAGGCGAGCACGCAGGCTTGCGCGCTGGTATGCCCGTTGTCGCCAACGAGGGGCTCGTCGGTCAGATTCGCCGAGTGTCAGGCCGCTTCGCCGATGTGCTGTTGACGATCGATCCCGAGAGTCGCGTAGATGTCGTGGTCGGTGAAGGCCGATCTCGCGGCCGAATCGAGGGGCTCGGCGAGCGCGGCCGCTATCGCTGTCGCATCCAGTTCGATCGGCCGGACGACCAAGTGGCGGTCGGCGACGAGGTCTTCACTTCGGGCCTCGGGAAGAAGTTCCCCGCATCGATTCTCATCGGCTACGTCAGCAAGATCAGCGACCAGGAGTTTGGCCTACAGCAGGAAGGCGAAGTGACTCCATCGGTCGATTTCACGAGGCTCGACGAGGTGCTGATCCTCACCTCTGGGCCCAAGGACTCGGACGCGCGGTAGGGCGGGGCATGCACGGCGCGCGGGGCAGCATCATCATCGTCTTGGTCGCGTTCGCGATGCTCCTGACGCAGTCTGTCTTTTCGCGGGTGCTCGCCCCGTATCCGTTTTCACCCTATCTGGGCCTGCCGTTCGTCTTCGCGCTGGGCACTGCTCCGGGGGTACGGGTCCTTCGCGGTGCCGCGACGGCATGTGCGATCGGCTACCTCTACGACCTCTTCACTGGAAACCCGCTCGGCCTTCACACCTTCGTCTTCGCCGTTGGCTATCTCGCCGCCTGGCTGGTCGGCTACCTCCTATCGTTTCGGGGCATCGTATTCGAGATGGTGCTCACTTTCGTGCTGACGGTTCTTCTCGGGGGCTTGCTCGAGGTCATTCGCGGGTTCACGCCGGGGGGTATGGCTTGGAGTGGCGTCGCCCTCACCATCGCGCTCTTTGCTTCGGCATTCGCCACGGCGCTCCTTGCGCCGATCTTGTTTGCCCTGGTCCGGTGGATCGATCCCGAGTCCGTACGGGCGCCAACATGATTACGCTCTCGCAGCGAAAGGAAGTCGGAGAGTTCCGCAAGCGATATCGCTGGATGGCGCTCTTCGTCGTTCTGGTGTTCGGCGGGATCATCATGCGTGTCGCTCAGGTGCAGCTCCTTCAGCGCGACCGCTGGTCAGGCATTGCACAGCAAAACATCACCAAGACATTGAAGCTCCCGGCCAGTCGAGGGGTCATTCGAGACATTGCGGGGCGCGTGGTCGCCTCGAACCGGCCCTCATACGACGTCTACACCACACCGCGCTTGCTGCGACTCGAAGACATGAACCGCATCGCATCGCTGATGGGGCTGAGCGAGCAAGACCGGGCTGCCCTGCGGACGCGAATGGACGAGCTCCCCCCGAGCCGCCGCACCCGCCAGCTCGAGCTCTATAGTGATATCGATCGTGAGCAGCTTGCCGCGTTGGAAACCCACCTGGCGGAGCTCCCGGCGCTCGACATCGTCACAGTTCCGCTCCGCGACTACCCCTACGCCACGCTCGGCGCCCACCTGATCGGTTACCTGAACGAGGTCAACGAGCGAGACCTGGAGCGTGCCCCCGACCCGACAGCGTACCGTTCCGGGGACCGAATCGGGCGCAGTGGTCTCGAGAAGCGCTACGAATCCCTCCTCAAAGGGTCGCGCGGTTTCCGCAGGGTTGTCGTCGATGCCAGGGGCAATGCCCTCGAAGGAACGCGGCCCGACTCACTCGAAGTCGAGATGTTCCGAAAACCGATTCCCGGCCACGATATTCAACTGACCGTCGACATGCGACTGATGGAAGCATTGGATCGCGCGTTTCGACCGTATCCCTCCGGGGCGGCCGTCGTCGTCGACATTCATACGGGCGCCGTTCGCGCGCTTTATTCCAAGCCGGTCTACGATCCCAATGAGATGAGCAGCGGCCTGAGCACGAAGCGCTACGCCGAGCTTACCGGTGACCCGTTTCGGCCGTTGATCGACAAGACGATGTACGAAACTTATTTTCCCGGCTCGACATTCAAGGTCTTCACCGCTCTGGCCGCCCTGGAAGACGCGGTGGTCGACCCGATGCAGCGTATCGAGTGTCTGGGATCGCTCAAAATTGGAAGGCAGAAGTTTCACTGCAGCAAGAGGCACGAATGGGTCGACCTCTATGACGCCGTCGTCCAATCCTGTAATGTGTATTTCTGGGAGCTCGCCGAAGAGGTCGGCCTCGAGCGGATCAATCGCTACGCGAGGGCTTTTGGTTTCGCCGAGCGCACGGGCATCGGCGTCAACAGTGAAGCCAAGGGCTTCCTGGCGACGCGCGAGTGGTACAAGGAACACTACGGGGCATTTCGCATTGGGTACACGCTCAACACAGCGATCGGGCAAGGCAACACGCGCGTCACCGTCCTTCAACTCGCAGTGGCGTACGCTGCGATTGCCAACGGTGGCACGTTGTACGTGCCGCAGGTGGTGCAGAACGTGAAAGCGCCTGACGGCTCACTCTCCGAGACCTTCCAGCCGCGCGTCAAGCGGGAGGTTGGCGTGTCGCCGCAGTATCTCGATTTGATGCGCCGAGCGCTCGACGATGTGGTGCAGGACGAGTCCGGTACCGCTTACCGTGCGCGCAACAAGAACGGTGTACGTGTCGCCGGCAAGACGGGTACCGCTCAAGTAGTCAGTCGCAAGGGCCGCTCCGAAGAATCGTCGAGCGCCTGGTACCTCGATCGCTCCCACGGCTGGTTCGCTGGCTTCGCGCCCGCCGACGATCCTCAACTGGCCTTCGCGGTGTTGGTAGAGCACGGTGGATCGGGCGGTAAGAGTGCCGCGCCGATTGCCATGTCTGTCATGCAGGAGTACCTGAGCGAGTCAGAGCCCACGGAGGCGGAGTAGCCGATGGCAATCGGAAGAACGATCCGCGACGACTTCGATTGGCCGCTCTTCATTGCGGTGTCGACGATCGCCTTGTTCGGCGTGCTCAACCTCTACAGCGCCACCGACGGCGGAACGACCTCGGACGCGTACGCGCAGCAACTCTATTGGCTCATTCTGGGCTTCGGTGTAGCGGGGCTTACCGTGGCCATCGACTACAGGCACTTCGAACGGTACGGCTGGCTGATCTACGGTGCATGTAGTTTCGCGCTCGTGCTGGTGTTCGTGCTCGGCAGGAGTGTTCGGGGCTCCACCCGATGGATCGCCTTAGGCGGATTCTCCCTTCAGCCGAGCGAGCTGATGAAGATCGGCCTGATCATCGCGCTCGCTAAGTATCTCCACCACGACACCAAGACCGGCGGCCGCACTTTGGTCGACTTGATCATTCCCGGCCTGATCCTCGCGCTGCCGATGGGGCTCGTCCTGCTCCAGCCCGATCTGGGCACCGCGATGGTTCTCGCATTCATCTTTGCGAGCCTCATGATGCTGACCCAGCTCAAGATGCGTTCGGTTGTCACGCTCCTCGCGACCTTCGTCGTAGCAGCCCCTGTCACCTGGTTCTATCTGTTGAAGGACTACCAAAAGGAGCGCATCACCGCGTTTTGGGGCCGCTTGGGCGGCACCCAGACCGACCTCCTGGACTCGGGCTGGCACACCCATCAGTCGCTCGTGGCGATTGGGAGCGGCGGGCTCACCGGAAAAGGCTTTACGCAAGGTACCCAGACCCGCTTTCGCTTCCTGCCCGACCAACACACCGACTTCCCGTTTCCGGTCTGGGCCGAAGAGCACGGGTTCTTGGGCGCGGTGCTCTTGATCAGCCTCTACTTGTTCGTGGTCCTATGGTCGTTACGCATCGCGTCTCAAGCGAAGGACCGTTTTGGCGCGGTGGTCGCGGTCGGTGTCGGTGCCATGATCTTCTGGCAAACCGTGGTCAATCTTGGGATGGTCTCGGGACTGCTACCCGTCGTCGGGATGACGCTTCCGCTTTTCTCGTATGGTGGATCGAGCCTGCTCTCGACCATGTTGGGTTTGGGCTTACTGATGAACGTGTCGATGAGGAGGTTTTCACATTGAGCCAGTCGAAGCGAGTGATCGCGGGCGTCGTGCAAATGACTTCCACCGCGGATGTCGATGCGAACATGGAGACGGTGCGGAGGCTCGTGCGCGATGGCGCCCTCCGAGGTGCCGAAATGGTGCTGGTGCCCGAGTGCTTTTCGTACCTAGGCCCCGAAAAAGGGAAGGTCGGCATCGCCGAGTCTCTCGATGAAGGGGGGCCGATCCTCGAGCGCTGCCGGGAGGCGGCCGCAGATGCGGGAGTCGACGTGGTCTACGGTGGCTTCTGGGAGAAGAGCGACGTGCTGGGCAAGGTGCGCAACGCCTGCATCTACATGCGCGCCGACGGCTCGATCGATGCAGTCTACCGAAAGATCCACCTCTTCGACGTGGACCTGCCCGATGGCACCAAGCTGCTGGAGTCGCAGACGGTCGATCCAGGCTCCGACACCATCGTCACTGAGGCCCCTTTCGGCACGCTCGGACTGAGTGTCTGCTACGACTTGCGGTTCCCCGAGCTCTATAGGCGCCTGGTCGATGCAGGGGCGATCGCGCTTGCAATCCCTGCGGCTTTTACGCTTACGACCGGCAAGGACCATTGGCACGTCCTGCTTCGGGCCCGGGCTATCGAACAACAGTGCTACGTGCTGGCTGCTGCGCAGACGGGTCACCACTACGGGGAGCGACGGTCGTACGGTCATGCGTTGATCGCTGACCCCTGGGGTACGGTCATCGCACAATGCGGCGAAGGGGAGGGTGTAGCGGTCGCGCCGATCGATCCCGCATACGTCGAGAAAGTCCGCCGCGCGGTGCCGAGCCTCGAGCATCGGCGGATCCGCTAGGCTCTTAAACGCGTCGAGCCCCGACGGCAGGACCGGCGAGGCTCAACGACCTTGTGACACTGGGTGTCGTTACGGGATAGGCACGTCGAAGGTGAGTGTCGGGTTCGTTACCCAGGTGCAATCGCCCGGATCACCGTTGTCCTTGTCCTTGGTCGACAACGCCAACGGCACCGGCTTCGCGATATCGAACGTCATCTCCGCGACCTGGAGCACGATTGAGCCGTCGATTGCGGTCCACCCCGCCATCACGAC
>CAZHPJ010000194.1:0-5971 GCA_964534585.1 uncultured Sandaracinaceae bacterium
CGAGGAGCGGGATCACGTACCATTGGAAGTCGGATGGATCGCGGAGATGGGAAAGCGCCTGCTGCGCGGATTCGGTAGGCATGATCGAGGCTTAGCACCGGCGTCCAGGCATCTCCTAATGCAGAAATTGCGCGGAAAATCCGCCGTGTGGCCGATCTTTTGAATCCGGCAAAAGTGGCGCTATCCTCGGGCGGCGGCGCACGGTGGGTCGAGCGCCGGCTGCGAAATGAAGTTGCATGCTTAGGTGTTTCTCGAATCGATGGTCCCTATTGGGCCTGGCGGTCCTGGCCGCCGGGGTTAGCGGTGCTGCAGTCGCGCTTGGCGAACACGCAGCGACCGAGCGGCAGCACCACGCGGAGACAATCGACGGACAGCGCGTGCTGCGGGCTCCTGGCCTCGACGGATGGAACGAGCTGCAACAAAGCCCGAAGAACAATCCTGGCACCACGGGGCGTTTCGGGTCCGCGTTTCACTACGACGCTTTCATCTACGACAAAGCCTCGAGTAGCCCGAAGGTCGCCGGCGTCGTGCGTCGGGGCAGCGTACTCAAAGTCGGCGACAAGGTCAGTGGTCCCGGCTGCAAGGATGGCACCTGGTACAAGGCTACGCCATTCGGGTATGTGTGCACGGCCCTAGGCTTTCGCGTGAGCGATACGCCGAGCACGAACCACTACGGAGTGCCCCCGGCCAAGGTCAGCAGCCACCTGCCCTATCAATACTCTCGCGTCATCACTAAGCGCGCGCCTCGCTACTACCGCATTCCGACCGTGCAGGAAGAGAAGCAAGCCCGGCGAGCGATGGAGAAGAAGGGTCCCACTCCCGAAGTAGTGTCCTCACTGATGGAAGGGGACTACTTCCTCGCGCTGGCTGAGAAGGAGATGCGCAAGGCCGACGGCGCCGTCTTCTACCGCACTGTCCGCGGCCGCTTCGTTCGTGAAACCGACGTCGAGCTGCGAAACCCCGCCGCGGTTCATGGAGAGCAGCTCGGCCGGAACGGCTGGCGCCTGCCCGTTGCATTCGTGTTTGGCGAGGAGCGAGATCTGCTGAACGTCGAGGGCAGCAAGCCTCGGGTGATCGGCAAAGCTGAGAAGCTTGCGCGCTTCATGGTCGAAGAGGAGCTCAGCAAGGGTGGCGTTGCGTACGTCTCCGGTACGCCTGGCGCCGTTCGCCGCGACGAGGTGCGCCTTGCACGTCAGACCAAGCGTCCGAGCGACGTTCCGGCCAATGGGAAGTGGATTCACGTCGACCTCAAAGAACAAACTCTCGTTGCGTATGAAGGCGATGAACCAGTCTATGCGACGGTGATCTCGAGCGGGAAAGAAGGCTACCAGCCTCCGACCGGTCTCTTCGAAGTTCAGCAGAAGTATATCTCGACCACGATGAACGCGACCGACCCGATCGACGGGTTCTACGAGGTCGAAGAAGTCCCGTGGACGCTCTACTACTACGGCGGGTACGCGCTGCACGGCGCCTACTGGCATACCGACTTCGGAAAGGTCCGCAGCCACGGCTGCACGAACATCGCGCCGGCCGATGCGCGCTGGCTCTACTACTGGACTGAACCCAAGGTCCCAGCCGCCTGGCATGCCGTGCGGTTCCAGCGGGAAACGACCTGGATTCACTTCACCAGTTGACCAGGCCCCGCGCGAGCAACAGCAGCGCAGCGGCACCCGCTACTGTCACGATGGCGTTTCGCAACCGCGGGCCGTCCACACTTGGAATCAAGCGGCGGCTGGCGCGGAGTCCCAGCCCTACCGCCGGCAGCAACGCGGCCCCGATCACGACCTCGTCCCAGCTCACCTCTCCGGCGGCGGCACGCACACTGATAGTGATGCAGAGCCCGATCGCAAACACCAGGCCGAGGTTTGCACGCACGGTTGGGCCGGCGTCGTTCCGATAGAGGAGCGCAATGGGTGGTCCGCCGATCGCTGACACCATCGCCATGGTTCCGGAAGCAACCCCGGCGCCGAACTCCCGGGCGGCCGTTCGGCGAAAGGTCCCCTGACTTACGACGATCGCCACGCCGGCAAGGACCATGAACGACATCAAGACATCGAGTGCGGAAGTCGAAAGCCACTTGAGGAGGGCTACGCCAATCAGCGCACCCGGAACGCGCCCAGCGAAAATCCAAAGCGTGCTCCGCACCTCGAGAGCGTGGCGCTCGCGCAACACGATGGCCAAAGTCAGCGGGAAGACGACCAGAAGTTGAGGCACCGGCGCAAACAGGGGATCGAGGAGCGACAGGAGCGGCACGCTGAGCAGCGCAAAGCCAAAGCCCACGGTGCTATGGAGCGCCGCGGCAAGGAAGCTCACCATGAACGCCACGGCAAACTCCGGCGTCATGATATGTGCTAGGGCTTCCATCGTCGGTGTTAGGGTAGTCAGCGTCTGATCATGCGGCCAACCAAGACGAATAGGACACGAGACAGACTTCAGAAGACGGCAAGCGGCGTCCTGGGCTTGGCGTCCAGCGCGCTCGACATCGCAGTTCGCAATCTGGACAACACCCGCAGAATCGCCAACTTCCTGCGAGGGCGGATGGAGCTCGAGGTGCGGTCGACCGACGTCTTCATCTCGAGCTACCCGCGCTCAGGGACGACTCTGACCCAGTGGATCTTATACCTACTGACGCATGAGGAGCAGCCCGATCCGGAGCATCTCACGAAGGTGTCGCCGTGGTTCGAGCGCTCGCTCGCTATCGGCGAGGTCACCGCTTCGGACTTGCAGCGCTTCCCCTCGCCCCGGGTGTTCAAGAGCCACCTGCCCAGGGAATGGCTTCCCGACGGCGCGCGCTACATCTACGTGGAGCGGGAAGGCGCAGATGTGCTGGCGTCGTACTTCAATTTCTACCGCGCATACCTCGGGTTCGAAGGAACGCTGGATGACTTTTACCGTCGCTTCATGGATGGGCGGGTACAGTACGGCTCGTGGTTCGAACATGTTGCTGGCTGGCACGCAAGAGCGTCCGACCCAGACGTGTTGATTGTGCGCTACGAGGATCTGCTGAGCGACCGCAAAGCATCGATAGAACGCATCGTGGACTTCCTCGACTGGAACCGTGACGAACGCTGGATCGATCGGGCGGTCATCGAGAGCAGCTTCGACGCGATGAAGCGACGCGAATCGGTCTTCGATCACGCAACGGCATTACTTCTCGAACGCGGCGTCAGCCCGCAGTCGTTTCTACCTTCCGGACAAAGTGGCCGAGGCACAGATGCCCTGAGCGACGCACAAGCGCGTGAGATCAGGGAGCGAAGCTCGACGGGACGCCGGCTCGCGATTCACGGGCTGGCCTCTTTCCTGCAGTAACTGAACTACTGACGGAGTCACTGACGGAGCTGCTGACGGGGCTCGACGCGTCGACGACGAACTGAAGGAAGCTCTCTGGAGTACCAGGGTCGTCCCCGGTCAGATGGTGGTACGCTCGCGCGAGCTTCCCAATCAACCGGCGATACCCGCGCAGCGCAGGCGAAGCCACGTCGGTGTAGAGCTTTCGAACCGCATTCTCCTTGGTCCCGAGGAGCATGCGATCTCGTGGCTCCCTGCACAGGTAGGGACATGCGCGCGGCCGCTGTGGGTTGAGCGTGCGCCCACCAATGGTGTAAGCGAACGTAACCTGGTTGCCGAAGCGGTTCGTGTACAGGCGATCGAAGTATGTCTCGTCGTAGGTGCAGGCCGAGAGTGCCCAGCCGACTTTCACCGCAGCGCCACGCGTGCGCATGATCTCCGTTTGAACGAGCTGCTGCGCCACGTAACCGTTTTCGATCTCGAGAGCCTCTTGCTTGCGCTCCACCTCAGACGCCGGCGCCAAAGAAGACGAGCGGCGAATGTCGACGGGGAACCCGAAACGATCGACGAGCGCTTCCAACGGCGCTTGCGCGAGCGATGCGGCGCGGTGTACGTCGAGCCTTGGCACGCCTGCGTTGCACGCATTGCTGTCGGCGATGAGGATGGAGCTCCGGGCAAGGCCGAGCTCTCTGCGCACCATCTCTTGCGCGAAGAGGAGGATCAGGACGTCGACGGGAAGGCCACGGCTCGCATCGTCCGCTGCGACGCCGACGCCGAACCAAGTGGACGTCGTCGACTCGATCGATTGGGGAGAGATCACAGGCTCGTATTGCCGCCGAGCGAAAAGCTCTTGGCGGTTTGCAAGCGATGCGAGGCGCTCCCCCGAAATATTTATCCCTACGTGGCTACTCATCACGCGTTTCGCCGCATGGCCTGATCGGCACCCTAGCGGACATGGCCCGAGGTCGCAAAAGCTTTGAAGACGCAAAACACTCCGCACACTTACGCTATTAACTTGGAGGGCTCGTTCAGGGGCGGCATCCTGAGAGCTTCGGAGAGCCGCTTGAAAATTCTTGCCAGCTTTTTAACCCTCACCTTCTTCGTGGCCCTCACTGCCGCCCTGCAGCCGAGCCACGCGCAGGATACGCCGTGGAAGCGACGGCTCCGAAAAGGGGTGGTGCTGAACGACTCCCCAGCGGTTCGGCCGGAGGGTTCGAAGGGCCCGCTGACCGCGGCGGAGATGCGTCGCCTGGGTTTGCGGCCTCGGGGAAGCGGCCTGATGAATCTGTCGTACTGGCCCGAGGAGCCCGGCTCGCCAGCACGAGTCGCGCCTGGCGTCCTAGTGCAGGCCATGGCTCAGCTGTGCCCCCAGTCGATTGAAGCCCAGCAACTCGAGCGCTACGCGGCCGCCATCGTTCGGTACAGTCTGGAGTTCGACGTCGATCCGTGGCTGCTCGCGGCCCTAGTGTACACGCAAAGCAACTGCAGCACCGACATCGACAACAGCTATGGCACCGGCCTCACGTTGATCAACGAAGGCATGCACGAGGGTAACATCCGCGACGGCGTTTACCGGTTCGGCGTCTGGACCGACGCCGGATGGACTCGCAAAGAGTTAGACGTGAGCGCGTTCCCGTTTCGCCGCGGCGTACTCGCGGACCCAGAGCCGAACCTCTATTTTGCGGCCGCCCTGTTGAGCGTCTTCGGGCAACAGTGCCCGGACGTCGATCGTGCGTTTGATTCTGCGCCTCACCGCCACGCGGTTTCTCATTTTGTCTGGGGAGATCGGGTGGGCGACACAGGACCGGAGGACCGGATTCTCATGGCCAGGCGACGCTTGTTGAGCAGCTACGCACGGCTAAATCGGGGTGGCGAAGGACTCGTAGGAATCTCGTTCGTGAGCCCGCTCGATGGCTATCCACGAATCGCGATCAGCGGCCTTGGAGAACCACGCGACCATGGACGGCGCCCGCATCGAGGCATCGACTTCGCGTCGGAGGAAGGCGAGCCCGTCCGCTCCGTCGCCGCCGGCACCGTGACGTTCGCAGGCGTGGACTGGGAACGCCGCGCCCACATCCCCCTCGAGCCATGGGGCGCGGTGATCGTTCACGAAAAGCATCTGGGCCCGCGAGGATTGTTCGTGGAGGTCGACCACGGCCATGGAGTCGTCTCACTCTATGCCCACCTCGCGAGCTACGACGTTCAGGTTGGCGACCAAGTGAACGCGGGCCAGCGCCTTGGCGAAGTGGGGCGAACCGGAATCCAAGACTCGGGCCCCCACCTGCACTTCGGCCTGTTCCAGAACGGCAAGGTTCTAGACCCGTTGGTTCACTTGGCAGCGTACGTATTCCCGCCAAATCTCACGAAGCGCGGCCACGCAGAACTGACCAAACACCACCACCACAAACGCAGGCACCGCCGACGCTAGCAAGGAAGGGCGAAGCCCCGTGGACGACGCAAAGCGTCGACTTTACGGGGTTCGCTGAGGGCAGATTCGCTTGTCGGGCCATTGCTGGAAAATCGCGTCGACGGCGCGGCGAATTTCCGTTTCTACGCCTGAGCCAGTCCCCACGACCTTCTGTGCAAGGCCGGCGAAGATCATCTCGGGCTCCTGATTCGCCGAGGGTGGCGGGCCGACGGGAATGAGCAGGCTGCCCACGTCGTACTCCACGTAGACCGGCCT
>CAZHPJ010000195.1:0-5944 GCA_964534585.1 uncultured Sandaracinaceae bacterium
AGACGCAAAATAGGCGCGTCGGGTTTGTGCCGCATAGCCATACCAGCTTCAGACAGGTGCGAGCCACGCACGTCTTGCTGGACACTGATGTTCTCTACGACTCAACCTGACGTGCGCGAATTTTCTTCGCGTCCGAGCTCGTAAGTGCATCTTGTGCGCGTCGCTCTGCGCTGCGTCCGTTCGAAAACAACCGCTTGTCCACGAACACGTACCGACGTGTCGTGACGTCTTGTTCGGCGTGCGTAAATTATGGCAAGCCTATTGGCGCCTAGCGTAATCTTGAAGTACGGGAGTCGAGTGCGGATTTGCAATGAGTGTGTGAAAGGGGATTCGTGATGAAAAATTATCTGTTTGCAATACTCTTACCTGTAGGGATCGTATCGATGTCTGCCTGCGGGGGGGATGCTGGTACAAATGGCACCGATGGCATGGATGGCACCGACGGCGCGGATGGCACCGACGGCGCGGATGGCACCGACGGTGTGGATGGTGTCGACGGCGCGGATGGCGTGGGTGGCTCTCTGCCATTGCCGACGCTAGAGGGTCACAACGGCGACCATGGAAGGATCCTGCCCTACGACGTTCAAGCCGCGTACAACGCCGACACGTTCTTCTGGCGCGTCACCTATCGTGGCAACGAGGGCAAGCGCCACCAGTACCTTCGCTACACGGGAGGCGCCTGGCAGAAAGAAGGCGGCGACCGACGGGACGCCCAAGCGTCGATCGACGGTGACGAGGACCAAGGGGATACCAACATATTGTCCACGATCTACGAGCAGCGGACCTCCATCATGGTCAACGACCCCAACGCTGCTCAGCACGTGGCGAACTTTGGCAAGTACGGCTGCTTTCAGACCTGTCACAACGACAGCCGACACATGCCCGAATGGACGTCTGCGAACGGCCATGACGGCAAGTGGATAGACCCGGCACACATGACCGGCGGCGCAGTGGATGGTGACGTCGCACTCGACTTGTGGCATTGGCGCGGCGCTCGCAGCAATCCCATTGCGCGAAGCGACGACCAGAACATCTTGGTTCTGAACTGGACGGGCAGCACGTCCGGCGATGACGACGGTGGTCGCAAAGGCGACGCTGGCCAGTCGGTTTTCTTCAACCAGGGAATTACCGCTGGCAATCCTGACTACCTGCTCGACCCAGCCACGACCTGGGGCCAGTACACGTTCCCCTGGGACGATTTCTGGCTCACGCCGTTCTACTACATGACGGTCCCCGACGCCGCGACCTTCGGTCCATTCGCACCGAACCCGGGCGCAATCGAGTGGGCTGACGTGACAGACTACACGGCGGCGGAGGGTGACACTGTGCCTCGCCGAATCCTGAGGCCGGGCGCAGGAAGCCGAGCGGACATCACGGCGTACGGCACGACTTTCACCGCGGACGCTCTCGACAGCTCGCTAGGTGTATGGAAGGTGCAATTGCAGCGCTTCCTCGACACCGGAAACGGTGACGACGTGGCCTTCGTGGACGGGAACACGTATGAAGTCGGATTCGAGGTTCACCTCTGGGAGTACACGACGCGCGATCACTACGTGTCCTTCCCGATGACGATGTCCGTGGGTAACGACACGGGCGACATCGAGGCCGTCCAGATGATGGGCTCGGGGCGGTTTGATCTTCCCCAGTGGGACGATTTCGACACCTACCCGTCAACCCGGGTATATCTGTTCCAACCTGGCATCAACACATGGGAGTTCTTGGTTGGAGCCAACGAGGCGGACGGCAAGGTATACACGGACCCGGTAACCGGAAATCCGGTTGACCAAGTGCACGGTGGCTCGGGTGCTGTCGCCGGAGGCACCGTGGCCTGCACTGGCTGCCATGTAGTGCGCATCGCCGATGGCGCCAACTCCATGGAAGAAGTGGCTGACCAACGAGGCGGTGTTTGGACGGATACCCCCACCGACTGATTCTCCACCACCCCCAAAAGGCCCGGCCTGACGGCGCACGTGCGTCAGGCCGGGCCGTTCGTTAAGGGCCTTTTTTTCAACATGGCATAACATCGCACCCCGTGCGTTCGTACTAGAGAACCATGGGTACTGTAGCGCTTCGCAGTTTCACGTTGCTCGTTCCGATCCTCGGGGTCTTGCTTCTCGCGAACGGATACGACGACGGTGCTCCAACTCGGACGGCACTCGAGAAAGCGCCGCAGTACTCGCCCTTTGTCGTCGAGGTGAGCGGCGGAGGCACGCTTTTCGAGCACATCAGCTTCAAGGACGTGGGCATGTCGGTTCCGCCCGAGGACCAGGCGTTCGTTTACGAGACGGTCGCCGAGTCGCTTGCGGCGCGGCTTGCCGAAGACACAGGGATGAATCTCGATGCCCGAGTGCTGTACTCCGAGGACGCCGCCGACCCGGCGCAGCACCGTGCGTGCGGGGCGAATCAAGTCTACGTCGACCTCTGGCACGACGCTTCGAGCCCGAAGTGGGGCTACTCGCTTTGGTCCGGTTGTAGCGAGGAGGCTCAGTTCGCATGGCGCGAGCTCGCGGCGACGGGGCCTGACCCAGCGAGCACGGTGGAGCCGCTCACCCGCGAGATCGTAGTGGACCTCGCTCAGGCTACTTCAGCCGGCTGCTTCACCAAATACTGTTGAGCGGCCAGATCGGCAGCGAGACTCTCTGGAAAATCTTGATGACCTACTGCGTCCCATACGGCGTTTCCACTTACGCCAGCGTGTCGGCCATCCTGGCCGCAGAAGACGATACGATCACCGCTCCCTGAGAAAGGCTTCGAACATCGGTAAGATCTCTACTTCGAGGGATCAACGACGCGACCCATGAAGAGCGTCGCACCCGTCGGTCGGTCGATGATCGCCAAAATGAAGGGACGATCGACCGTAAGAAGTACCGCGGACCCAGCCGAGTCGAGGACGAAAACTACCGCAGTCGCTGCCGCTGCCTCCGTGCCTTTCTCGTCAACTTTGACGAACGCCTCGTGGACGACGGCTTGGATAGCCAAGCTACGTGTTCCGTCCATCCCGGAGAAATCGGCCGTGTAAGGATCGAACGCCTCGACCATGCCCAGCGCCTTGAGCGGGCCGCGAGCAGAGACCGTGGAACGAAACGAAAACTTCGGCAGTGCAAATGCAACTTCGCGCTCAGTCAGGCCTTCGCGGATCTGCTCAACGGTGTTCGCGGAGAGCGTGCTTTCCACGGCCTCGAACTCGCCTTCATCGGGGACGATTAACAGCATCGCAAGCTGCTGGCCATCGTAGGGCAGCTCCGCCGCTTCGTAGTTCTGGCCCGCAGCGTAGCGCGCCATCGCACTCCCATGCATCGTCGGAGTCGCGATGTCCGTTCCATCCAAGAGCGTGAACGTATCGGCGGTCGTGAGCTCCTCAACAAATGGTTCCGCCCATGACGCGATAAAGTAGATCGCGTTCACTAGCACCAGCCGAGTTGCGGGGCTGATTATGCCCTGCTTGAGAAGCTCTTCGATGCGATTCTCGGTCTTGTCAGCCACCCACGCGTTGATCGCGACACGCGACTCCTCGGGCTCTTTCTCGAAGTCCATGAGCTGCATACCGGCGCCGTAACTCATGGCCAGCGTGTCGAGGAACGGATCGAGGAACGTGAAGTCGACTTGGCCGAACAGCGCGTTGGCCACGTTGAGCCGAAACGGCAGCGGTGCGTCCGCGGTACTTGCGTTGGCTCGCGTTGCCAGCTCGAGGTCGAGTGCATTGAAAGCCGGATGCAAACGCTCCTGGCCGAGTGTGAAGTGTAAAGCGCTCGCCGTTTCGGCTTCTGTATTGCCGCGCGCGCCAGCCCACACCATCGCGAGCGCGACGGAAAGGCTGTACGGCGAGAAGAAAAGGTTTTCACCATCTTCGACGGCTTCGCGATAGAAGTCCCAGCCGAATGCGGCGTTGTCACTGGTGAGCTGGCCGAGCTCCTCACTGGTGGTGTCCGGGGAGGTATCGCGCGGACGCGAAGACGCGACCTCCAGGCCAGGCGCAGGCGGCCCTTGCTGTTCGGGGGCGCTTGCCGAGGTGCACGACAAGAGAGCGGCGCAGGCGAGTACGGGAGCAATACGTGTAAGCATGGGGATCAATTTCTGATGCTAACAAGAGGGAGCCTCGGTGCCAACGTGCGAAAGCGCCAGGCCGAGCGACCCATGAGCTGAAAACATCGCGGTCTTGCCAGTTTCGACATTTCATGTTTCGATGGATTCCTTGTCCCGTCTTGGCTTTCCCGATCGTCCAGGGAGTGTTCAATGCCCTCACCTTTCGCCATCGCTTTCCTGTTCGGGTGTTTCACCGCGCTGACCGCTTGCTCCAATGGTGGCAGCGACTCGCAGCACAACACCCAGCTGAGTGTGCGCTTGGTCAACGACGGCCCATCACGCATTCAGGCGATCGAGTACAGCGTCGAATGCTCAGGCACCGCAGACCCGGTTCTCGAGAACGACGCCGGTTCCCCCGATTCTGTCGGGGATCCCGGTTTCCTAGAGCCGGTCGACTCTGCGCCGGACGCTCCCGAGAACGTCTCGGTGTGGCAGGGCTCCGTAGACCTTCCACCGGGCTGGTGTTCCATCGATCTCCGCGCACGCAACGAAGATCGCGAGATCATTTGCACCACCCAGGAGCCCTTCACGGTCACCGCAGGCACCACCACCAACCTCAACATTTTGTTCCCTTGCGACTTCCGCCGCGGACCCCCAATCCTGATACACGAACCCAGCTTCAATTTTTGTCCAGACCTGGTCGCGCTGAGCTGTACCGCGCTCGACGCTGCGAGCACCTCCTGTGTGGTGTCCTTCCGCGACGAGGACGGTGCTTGTGGCCAGAGCTGCGATCCGCAAACCTGCACGCCGACCGCTGAAGGCCTTTCCTGCGATCCAGGTCCGGACCCAGGCGTGTCGACCACGATCACGTGCACCAACGCTCTCCTCGACTGCACAGACGACGGTACCGAAGATTCCTCCTGCGTCATCGACGCTGACACGGCAGGCGTCTCCGTGGAGGTTGTCAACGGGTCCACCCCGACTTTCACCGCTGCTTTCTTCGTCGCATGCGTGCCGCCCGACCTCGGTGGTACGCCGGGCGTGACGATCACGTGCACAGCGGTAAGCACTGACGGCGATGTCGACTGTGACCAGGTCCGAGTCGTCGAGATCGACTGCCCGGCATCACCGGCAAGTCCCTAGCGAAGCGAAGAAATGCTTTCTCGAACCCAATCCTCAGGGCGCTTGGCAATGCCGTCCTTGATGACCCAGGACAGTTGCCGGAGCGCGCTCATATCCTCGAGGGGGTCTCCTTCCATCAAGATTAGATCGGCGGCCTTTCCAACGGACACCGAGCCGAGGTCTTTCTCTTTGCCGAGCATCTTCGCAGCCCTCGACGTGGCGGCGACGATGATCGTCTCATTTGGAATGCCGGCTTTCTCGAGCAGCTCCATCTCTAAGATCGAACCTACGCCGTGAAAGAAGCTGGTGAACAGAGGCCAGTTACCGGAGTCGGACCCCATGACGATCGGAATGCCCGCATCGTGCATCTTCTTCACGGCCCGCATCGATGACGACAGCATCTTCTGGATTGCCTTTTCGCTGAAAAACCACCCGGATGCCCACCTAGCAACCGAGGCGGGTAACCAGGAAGGCATGTTGAGGACGGCCATTTGTTCCCCGACATGGTCGCGCGCATCTTCATCAGCAGCGGTCTCGAGCTGGTTAGGTGGCACCAGCATTCGGATCCACGGCGAGCGGAGTTGCTCGTGCTGCCACATGAGCAGCATCATGCCGTAGGGACCCAGGGTCGTGACCACGTAGGCCTTGCTAGCCGTCACTGCGGTGATGAGCGCAGCGCTTGGGTCTTCTTCGCCAAAGCCCACGTGCACGAACGCGTAGGGCGACAAGTCGAGCGCGCGCCAGTACTCGGCCTCAGACATGCTGTGCACGAAGATCGGTAGATCAGCTTCGTTCGCGC
>CAZHPJ010000196.1:0-5939 GCA_964534585.1 uncultured Sandaracinaceae bacterium
TGCTACGGCCAAGTCGATAGCCCGTATGGCTCCGGCCAATTCATCAAGGATCTCAAGGAGCACTTCTCCGACGACCAGCAGTTGATCACGAGCGAGATCAACGACCGTGACGCCATCGTCGAGTCGATTCGAGAGTTCCTCGGGAAAGGCAAATAGCGCTTGGCTCAGTTCGCCCTGAAAACCGCCCTACCGAACTATCTACGCGACGAGCAGAAGCGCATCGAGGGATTCGTGCGAAACGTCGGACTGGACGTCTTCCCAACGATCTTCGAAGTCCTGAGCTACGATCAGATGAACGAAATCGCCGCGTACGGCGGCTTCCCCACGCGCTACCCACATTGGCGGTGGGGCATGGAATACGAGCGACTGAGCAAGAGCCACGAGTATGGGCTTTCGAAGATCTACGAGTTGGTGATCAACAACAACCCGGCGATCGCGTATCTGCTGGAAGGCAACAGCTTGGTCGATCAGAAGCTCGTGATGGCGCACGTGTATGCGCACATCGACTTCTTCAAGAATAATTTCTGCTTCCGCATGACGAGCCAAGGCCACGACCCGAGAAGCGGGGCCGACGTGCGTAAGTGGATCGACACGATGGCCAACCATGGCGCGATCATCCGGAAGTGGGCCAGCCGTATGGGCCTCGAAACGATCGAGCAGTTTGTCGACGCCTGTCTCAGCCTAGAGAACTTGATCGATCCACAGAAACCTTTCCTTGCCAAGGACACGTCACCGAGCACCTACGAGGAAGAAGAGACTCCCGAGGCGCCCGAAGTGCCGCTCCTGCGCGTCGACCGCGAATACATGGAGTCCTTCATCAACCCCGAAGAGTTCGTCCAGTCACAGAAGAAGAAGCTGGCCGAAGAGGCGGAGCAAGCTCAACGCTTCCCAGCGGAGCCTCAGCGCGACGTGCTCGGCTTTTTGCTGGACAACGCACCGCTCGAACGCTGGGAGCGCGAGTGCCTCGCCGTCATTCGCACGGAGGCCTACTACTTCTTGCCGCAAATGCAGACCAAGATCATGAATGAGGGCTGGGCGAGCTACTGGCACTCTCGCCTCATGACGGAGGCCATTTGCGATGCAAGTGAGATCGTCGACTACGCCGACCGTTGCGCAAGCGTGCTGGCGACGACGCCCGGGCAGCTCAACCCCTACAAGCTGGGGATCGAGCTGTTCCGGCATATCGAAGAACGCTGGGACAGGGGACAGTTCGGCAAGGAGTGGGACGACTGCGACGACTGGGAGCTGCGGCGCCATTGGGACCGCCGTACCGGGCTCGGGCGCGAGAAGATCTTCGAAGTACGCGCCCTCTACAACGACGTGACCTTCATTGACGAGTATCTCACCGAGGACTTCGTAGCAGATCAGAAGCTGTACTCGTTCGGCTACAACCAACGAAACGACCGCTGGGAAATCGAGAGCCGGACCTTCCAAGAGGTGAAGAGTCAGTTGCTCGCGAGCCTGACCAACGCGGGCAGCCCGATCATCTCCGTGGTCGACGGGAACCATGCAAATCGCTCAGAGCTTCTCCTCGAACACACCCACCAAGGTGCCGACCTGCGGTTGGACTGGGCAAAGGAGGTCGTCAAAGCGCTTTGCCGGGTTTGGACACGGCCGGTCGAGATACACACTATCGTCGACGAGAAGCCGACGGCGCTTCGCTTCGACGGCAAGGATCACTCTCAGAAGTCGCTCTAGAAACCGGTGCAGTTGGCGAAGTCAATCGTCGCGCTAACGTCGAACGCGGGCCCGTCGGCGCCGAGGATACTGCTAAACAACGCATCGCACTCGAGGCCGAAGGAAACCTGATTGCCCTCCACGGAAATATTCAGGAGCTGACAGGGCTGCGCCATCGACGGCGACTCGGTGCCGCAGGCCCCTATGTCATAGGGCAACTGGTCCTCGATGATCGTGACGTTGCAGCCATCGACTGAGCTGTCGTCGGGATTGACTCTGACCCTGAGATCGAAAGCGTACTTAGGGACGCCGCGATCGTTGCGGTCGACGTTGGTTTCAATCGAAATATCTTTCATGCCGTCGGACCGCTCGACAGCTTCGCAAGTCGCGATGATCGCGTCGCCAGTACACACCGGCTGCCCGTGCTCACCGACGATCGCGCGTTGACCGAGATTGCCGAGGCAGGTTTCCGCCAACGATTCGCAGCCCGTACCGGCGGGCGAACAAGTCAGGTTCCACTGCGCATCCACGAGCACCGGTGCAGCGCTCTCTGCGCACGACAGCGCGAGCACTGGCAATAGCACGCACGTCAAACGGCCCATCTTGATCCCGAACCCCACGCGATCAGGTTAGCGATACGGCCAAAGCCCCGCAACTACGGAGTAAAAATGCCCTGCCGAGAAGGGTTTGCAGCGCACGGGGGAGTCAGGCTAAGAAAAGCCGCCTAGATGCTCGAGCTGCTCACCAACCCAGATGTGTGGATCGCGTTGGCCACGCTGACCTTGCTCGAGATCGTCCTCGGCATCGACAATATCGTCTTCATCGCGATCCTGGCCTCGCGCCTGCCGGTCGAGAAGCAGGCGCTGGCCTATCGGCTCGGTTTGCTCGGCGCAATGGTCACACGAATCGCTCTGCTGATGACGATCAATTGGGTGATGCAACTGACCGAACCGGTGTTCGAGATCATGGAGCATTCGTTTTCTGGACGTGACCTCATCCTGCTCGGAGGCGGGCTCTTCTTGATCGCGAAGAGCACACACGAGATCTATGATAAGGTCGAAGGGGAGCGGGCGGGAGACGTCCAGGGTTGGTTCAGCAGCCTGCCAGGCATCGTCGCCCAGATCATGATCCTCGACATCATCTTCTCGCTCGATTCGGTGATCACTGCCGTCGGCATGGCGGATGACATCGAGGTGATGGTGGCCGCGGTTGTCATCGCGATCGCGGTCATGCTGCTGTTCGCACAGCAGATCGGCGACTTCGTCAACAGGTACCCCTCGATGAAGGTCCTCGCCCTATCCTTCCTCCTGCTAATTGGTGTTCTGCTGACGGCAGAGGGCCTCGGCCAGCACATCAACAAAGGCTACATCTACTTCGCGATGGCCTTTGCGCTGATGGTCGAGCTGCTCAACATTCGCGTCCGATCGAAGCAAGACGCCGCGTAGGCGAGATTTTTGCTGCAGCTGCTCCCCGCATGCGCCAGAATCGGCCGCAATGCGGTTGGCGCCTCTGATAGGACCGGACCTTCAAGACGCAATCGCGATCGGCCCTGAGGCCGTTCGCGAGGCGGTGTCCGAGTTTCACCCCGAAGACATCGCCGAGCTTCTCGAGGACTTGTCGGCCAGAGAGGCGGTCGCGCTCGTGCGTGCGTTGCCCACGGAAAGCGCCGCCGACGTCGTGGAGCGGCTGAGCCCACACCGTCAGGTCCTCATTTTCAACGCGATCGACACCGGCCGCGCCGTCGAGCTCCTCAGCGAAATGGA
The DNA here is from genome assembly GCA_964534585.1 of uncultured Sandaracinaceae bacterium. Taxonomy (GTDB): domain Bacteria; phylum Myxococcota_A; class Polyangia; order Polyangiales; family Houyiibacteriaceae; genus SG8-38. The sequence goes on from CAZHPJ010000196.1 coordinate 3,441, forward strand.
CCCCGACGATCGCGTAGATCTTCTCCAAGAGCTCGAGGAAGACGACGCGACCGCATTGCTCGCGGCGCTCGAACGGCGAGAGCCCGAGGCCGCCGAGGAAGTTCGAGAGCTAGTTCAGTACGAGCCCGAAACGGCCGGTGGCCTGATGACCACCGAGTTCGCGTCCCTGCCTCCGGAAACCAAAGCTTGGGAAGCGATGGAAGCGGCGCGGCGTTTCGGGCGCGAAGACATGGCGGAGATGCTCTACTACATCTACGTCTGCAAACCGAGCGGCGAGCTGCTGGGCGTCGTGTCCCTTCGAGACTTGATTTTGAGCGATCCGGGTCAGGCGCTTTCCGAGATCATGACCGAGAACGTCTTCCACGTGTCGCCGTTCGACGACCAGGAAAAGGTCGCGCATGAAATCGCGCGCTATGATTTGGCTGCCCTGCCGGTGGTCGACAGCATGTCGCGCATGCTCGGCGTGGTCACCATCGATGACGTCGTCGACGTCGTCATCGAAGAGGCCACCGAAGACGCGCAGAAGATGGGCGGCGTCTTGCCCCTAGAAGACTCGTACTTCGAGACGGGCTGGGCAGCAATGGTGTGGAAGCGCGGTTCATGGCTGGTGCTGCTGTTCGCAGCGCAGCTGCTGACTACGACGGTGATTCGTCGGAACCAAGACGTCCTCCAGGCGACAATCGAGCTGATCATCTTCATTCCACTGATCATCGCCTCGGGCGGAAACGCCGGGTCCCAGTCTGCAAGCCTGATCATCCGCGCCATGGCGGTCGGCGAGTTGAACGCAAGTGACTGGGCCAAAGTCTTCGGGCGCGAGCTTCTGATCGGGCTCTCGCTCGGGATCGCGTTGGGTTTGATGGGTTTTGCGCGAGGCTGGTTCGGTGGCGAAACCGTGGCTCCCCTCGCGATCGCCTCGGTCGTCGGCGCGAGTATCCTCGCGACCGTCACCCTGAGCACCATCATCGGCTCACTTCTTCCACTCCTGATCCGACGCGCAGGTTTCGACCCCGCTGTGTCCTCGACTCCATTCATTGCCTCGGTAGTCGACGTCTTGGGGCTCATCGTCTATTTCGCCACGGCGCATGTGATTTTGCACATGGTCTTTGCCGGGTAGCCTCTCGATCTCGGTCCCATCCGTGTTAGGCTTTCCCCCTTCGCAACGGGAGCCATCCATGCCGAATCTGACTATCAACTACACGCAAGACATCGACACGGTTTACCGCTTCGTGACGGACCCCGACGCGATCACGAAGCGCTGCGAAGCGGTCGGAGAGAGAAACATTCAAATCAAAGTCGATGAGGCGGGCGGCACGAAGACGATCACCTCGAGGCGAGAGATCGACAGTGACCTTCCCGGTTTCGTGAAGAAGCTGTTCAACTCCACCAACACGATCGTCGAACGCCGCGAGTGGCGAGACGCGGGCGACAAAAAGACCTGCAAGGCTCACATCGACGTTCTCAAGACACCCGGCGAAATCGACATCAACATCACGATCTCCCCAAACGGAAGCGGCTGCACCTACGATATCCAGTTCGAAGCCACCGCGAAGGTGCCGCTCATCCGCAAGAAGCTGGAAGCGTTCATCGCCAAGACCACGCTAGAGGGCATGCGCGACGAGCACGGCTACAACCAGCGCGTGCTCAACGCGGCCGGCTGAGCCTCGAGCGTCAGTTGCCGAGCTCCGCGACGAGGTAATCTTCGCCTGCCCAGAAGTCGCACTTCACGGCCGCATTGCTGCCCACGGACACCGTCGTGTCGAATACCAAGTGCTGGTCTGCTTCCTCATCGTAGACCGGCCACTCGACGCCCCCTTCAGCGCTCGGATTCCCGGTCGCCGCAAAACGGGTGAAGTATCCGAGAGTCTCTAGCCACAGGGCTTCGTCCGCCGTGCCAGGATTCCACGGATTGAGGATCGTCGAGAAGTCCTCGAAGTTGATTTCGAGGAGCGGATCGTAGCCAAACACATAAGGGATGTCGGCACCATGAAACGCCCCTAGATCGTAGCTCGGCAGCTCGGCGCCGATGAAGGGCAGCGCGACTTCCAGCTGCGAGTGTCCATCCTGGTACTCGAACTGATAGAGGTAGGCTGTGCTGAACGCCGCTAGCTTGGCCACCTCGGTCTGGCCCGGACATCGGAACACGGTGTCGGTCGCTACGGCGGCAAGCGCGACTGCGGGCTCGGAGTAGTCGTCCAAGGGATACTCAGCGGCCGCTCGCGCCGCAAGCTCGGTATCGCCGCCCACGAAGCGCGCGATCAGCTCCTCGTAGTTTTCAGGGGTCACCTCGAGAGGAGGATCCGCGATCTCGCCGAGCCAGGTGAAAAGCCTCGCCTCTTCCCTCGTGAAGCCCAGGATCGTAGACACCTGATTGAAGTTGCCCGAGGAGAACGAGTCGCTCGGCTGTTCCGTGAAGAACGAGCCATCGAGAACGGGTCCCCAGCTACCGCTCGGCTCGGCGCTGGGGTTGAAGCCGAAGTTCGGTGCCGGTGGCAATGCCGC
>CAZHPJ010000197.1:0-5879 GCA_964534585.1 uncultured Sandaracinaceae bacterium
GTAGATCACGGGCGACCTCCAGGGCGTCGCGCGCGTAAAACTGGCAAGGAAGGAGACGGCCCGGCACGGGGGGGAGTTTGAGGCAGCGTCCGCGGCTGCGCTAGCCGATCTCGAGCGCCAGGCTGACGATGAGCTCGTAGTCGTTCTTCTCGGGCACGGTGCCGTCCGCGCGGGGTGGCGGGTTTTCCGTGCGGTAGAATTTGAACGTCGTTCCGAAGTCGAATGTGTCCGTGATCTTGACGGTGAACTGAGCGCTGCCGGAGTGATTGGTCAGATCGATCGCCGTGTAGAGCACGCTGGTGCGCCATTCGAGAACGAGCTCCACGTCGCTGGTTAAATCGAACTCCGCGCGGGTGCGAAGGCTGATGAAGCCGTCGTTCTGTGGGTTCTCGACCCCGGTCGCCGCGCTGAGGAAACGAGCGTACTGGTAGCCCACCGCGCCTCCCACATCCCACTTGACCTTATCGGTATCGAAGACATGAAGGCCGGCACCCGACGCAGGCATCGCGCGAAACTTGTAGTTCGTAAACGCGTCGTTGAGGAACTCCGAAGTAGCTGGCACGACGAAGAGGCGTTCGGAAATGAAGAGCTTGATCTCGGCGAGTCCGATGTGTCGATTGACGGTCTGCTCCTTGTTCGCGTAGCCGAAGCTGCCATCGTAGCTGAGAATCGAGCGGGTGCGTTGGTCGGCCCGTTTCAGGTCCCAGTGCGCGTTCAACTGACCCTGGTTCGTATTGCCAACGGTGCCCGAGAACCCCGCAGAAAGCCGCGTGGACCACCAGTTACGCTCCCGCGGCTCTCCCTCGACGATGGCGAGGAGCTCACTACGCGGACGGCTCTCGACGCCCTCTGCCGTCTCGATGAGCACCTTGTCCTTGGTCACCACCGCTCTGCCGACCGCGTCGGTCTTGTCGTCGAAGACATACGTGTTGATGCGCGGCGAATGAAGCTGGTCGACTTTGTCCCAGGAGAAGGTCACCAAATCGAGCTTGTCGCTGTCGAAGTCGATATCTTTCTCGCGCATGCGCTTCAGCTCGCCCTTGAGCCACTCACCCGAAGTCAGTCGAAGCCAGTCGTAGACGTCACCGAACCGGATGACGAACTCAGCCGGAAGTCCCTCCTCGGTCTCTTCCTGTACTTGCTCCATCGCCTTTTCGACTTCGGACACGCCTTCGCTTGCCTCGACCGCCTCGATCGGCACGCCCTGGTTGGTGACATCGGTCGGATCCGGCGGCGCGTCGATTGGCGCATCTTGAGCGCACAACGCAGACGGACAGCCGAGGAGCGCGGCCAACGCGCAGATCGCCGCCGCAACGAAGTGCTTGGATGTGCCCCGCCCCGTGGTCAAACCACAACCGGTTTACAGCCAGCCCAGCGATCGCGACAAAAAAGGCGCCAAGCGGCAGCGCCGATCCCTAGCACCGAAGCCGACGCCCCCTAGGACTGACGTGTTGCGCCACCCACGGGATTCCGGACGCTCGACTTGCGCTAGGCCAGGGGTCAGAGTTGGGTCTGCCATGACCGTGAATCGTCGCGTTCTTCTCGCCAAACGACCGGAAGGTCTCGCTGCTCAAACCGACTTCCGCTCTGATGAGCAACCCGTTCCCCAAATTCAGGAAGGCGAAGCCCTTCTCGAGACGCTCTATCTGGGAATCGATCCAACCATCCGCACCTGGCTGTCGACTGCCAAGAGCTACCTGCCTCCTGTCGAGATCGGCGAGGTGGTGCGCTCTGCTTCGGTGTGCCGAGTGGTCGAATCCAAGTGCGACCGCTACGAGGTCGGCGACCTCGTGACGCATCTCGGCGGCTGGCAGGAGTACACCATCGTCGATGAAAAGTCCTTTGCCACTCCGTTCCCTGCTTCGACGAATCCTCGACATTTGCTCGGCGCGCTCGGCTCGACCGGTGTCGCAGCATACGCCGGTCTACTTTACTTGGGCCAGCCCAAGGAGGGCGAGACCGTGCTGGTGTCCGCTGCAGCCGGAGCAACGGGTTCTCTCGTCGGTCAGATCGCCAAGATTAAGGGCTGTCGTGCAGTCGGCATCGCGGGCACCGACGAAAAGTGCCGGCACGTCGTCGAGAACCTCGGCTTCGACGCTTGCATCAACTACAAAGCCGATGGCTTTCGTGCAGCGCTCAAGGAAGCGTGCCCAGGTCGGATCGACGTTTACTTCGACAATGTGGGCGGCTGGATCCTCAACGAGGCGCTCGGGCGGCTCAACATGGGGGCGCGCATCGTCCTCTGCGGCGCCATCTCGGTGTACAACGCAGACAAGAAGCCGCCGGGCCCGGCCAACTACCTGAACCTGATCACCGTCCGCGGCAAGATGCAGGGCTTCAACGGGATGGATTATTGGGGCAAGCTCGCCGAGATTTCCGCCGAAATCGCAACGTGGATGGAGGAAGGAAAGATCCGAGCCGACGAAACCATCCTCGAGGGGCTCGACCAAGCCTGGCGCTCGGTCAACATGCTCTTCACCGGTGAAAACATCGGCAAGCTGATGGTGCGCGTCGCCAAGGACTAGGGCTGATCTTTCGGCGTGCGTTTGTAGATGTAGGCGCTTCCGGGGGTGCCGCTTGCATCGGTGAAGAGCGGATTGCCAACAATGATCGTTTCGCCACTGATGGCGATAGAGTAAGCGAAACGATCCTCTACCCCAGGGGCGAAGTTGGTGAATTCCTCGTCTAACCACTCCCAGGTGCCGCGGGCTTGCTCATATACGTAGGCGCTTCCATCTACGTCTATGGCACTTTGGCATGGCAGCGGACATTGGTAGGGTGCTCCCACAACGGCATAGTCGTTGTCGATGGCCACGGATAGGCCGAACGACGCATCCGATTGTCTGTTTGGGGCGAGGACCCGCTGACCGGGTTCCCAGGCGCCATTGGCTGGCTTGTAGAAAAAGTAGGCTGCTCCAGGCCAAGGCCCGTTTGCATCGCCTAAGGTTTTGTACGATGCGCCAGCGAGGACCCATTGGCCACTGATGGCAACGGAGCGACCCAGGTCATCTTGTTCCTCGGCATCCAGCGCCACGAGCTTGGTGCCTTCATCCCAGGTGTCACCATCACGGTGAAATACATACACCACTCCCGCCTCGCCCACCGTAAAGTCGTTGCCGCCTGTGCCAAAAGGCGCACCAACCACCGCGTATGCACCGTCGATGGCCACTGACCACGCGAATAAGTCCTCCTCTGGAACGTGTTGCCCAAGCAACTTGGTTGGCGCGCCCCATGTTCCGGCTGTCTTCCTGAACACATAGGCCGCAGTCGCCGCGACATCACCGACTGGCGTGCCTCCACGTGTGCCGACAATCGCCTGATCACCTTTCACATCGAGAGAGAAACCAAATTTGGTGCTTGCTTTCGCATCCGGGGCAGTGAGCTTGGCCGTGTAAGACCAGAGTCCATCGCCCTGACGCTCGAACACGTACGCGGCGCCTTGCTCGATGTTGTCGAATGAGCTGCCAAGGCCTGAACGTTGAAACGCCCCGACCAATGCAGTCGCCCCGTCGATGGCAACCGCATTGCCGAACTGGTCACGGTAAGAACGGCCTTCGGGATTGACCAGCTTGGTGCCAGCATCCCAAGTACCGTCACTCCGGCGTTCGTAGATATAGGCAGCGCCCGCTTCGATCGCGTCGAAGACTTGCCCGTTGTCTAGATTGTTTCTGGCGATTTCATAGGGAGCGCCGACGATGGCGTAGTCACCACTGATGTCGACCGACGCACCAAACGAATCCTCTGTTTCGGCGTCCGGCGCCAAGAGCTGCAACGGATCATTGGGCCAGTAGTAGCGTACGAGGGTGCCCGGATCGGAGGGAGCAGGGGGATCAAGAGAAGGTGGGGAAGAGCTTCCGCTGCCGCAACCCAATAGACTTGGCAGACAGATAAGCACTCCTGCAAGCCCCAGTGCGGTGCTTCGCAGTAGTCCAAGTTTTCCCGTTTGGCCGAACGTGTCCATCGTCTCGCTGTGTCGTGTAGTGCTGCAACTCGTGTGCCAGCCAAGTCGCCCCTATTCCGGTGGCTTGAGGTAGGGGCACGCGCATCCGTTGCGGATCCTTGCGCACCGGCGCGCATTTTGCGCCGCGCGCGATGGACTACGAGATTGACTACGAGATCGCAGCTGCCCATAAAGGGGTCCGATATGCAGACATCCAGATCGGTCCTCGCCGTCTGCCTCTGTGCCGCCCTCGTGGGTGGCTGTGGTGACAACGGTTCGAGCAGCTCGGGAGGAGGCGCTGCCCCCTCGGCCTGCGATGAGCCTTTGGTCGGCCGCGTGACCCTGCCCGCGGACGATGCCCTGCACGCGGAAGAAACCGAGTGGTGGTACTGGACGGGACATCTCGAGACCACCAGCGGACGTTACTTCGGCTTCGAATCCGCCTTTTTCGCGATGAGTGCCGATGGCCGCTCCGGGCAAATGGTGAATCACGCGATCACCGACCTCGAGGACAACAGCTTTCACCACATGGCGTCACTCCTCGAACAGCCCCCGCGCCTTGTTGTCGATGGCGTCGACCTCGAAATCGGCGGCCAACGTGTGGTTGCCGGAAATGGCCACGACGTGCTGCATGGGGAGGTCGACGGCTACGTCTTGGATCTCACCATGGATGCCGTGAAACGCCCGGTCTTCCACCATGTCGACGGCTATACGGACTACCCCTTCGGCGGCTTCACTTACTACTACTCACGCGAGCGAATGACCGCAACCGGCACGCTCACGCTTCCGAGCGGCGACGTCCTCGAGGTCCAGGGCACCTCGTGGTTCGATCACCAGTGGGGCGCCTTGAGCGGGGCGGTCGACCTCGGCTGGGATTGGTTCGCCCTCCAACTCGACGACGATCGTGAGGTGATGTTGTTTCTGGTCCGCGACCCTTCCGGCGAGGTGCTCGTCGGAGGTTCCCTCACCGACGCCGAGTGCAACACCCGGGAGCTCCTCCAGGACGATCTCGACGTAGTCGCAAACAGCACCTGGACCAGCCCTCATGGCGGCGCCGTCTACCCTTCGAGTTGGACCGTCCGCATCTTGGACGAAACGTTCGAGATCACACCGATGATGACGGACCAGGAGGTCGACACCATCTTTTTCAAATACTGGGAAGGAGCCGCCGTGGTCAGCGGGGCGGCTACCGGACGCGCTTACGTCGAACTGACCGGATACTAGGGACACGAAAGATCTGCGCGAGAAGATCTTCTGGCGCGGTCGCCGCAAGCTCGGCATGCCGGCGCAAAGTTTGAGAGTTTAAGAGCCGTGAAGAATTGCCTTCGCGAAGAACTGACCCTAAGACCTGACAACAAGGATGAGTGGAAAGCACGGTTGTGGGGTTCCTCACAAATATGGAAGCGCTCCCGGTGATCGAAGTACTTCCAACCAGCAAGCAATCCTTGTAGTGTCGCTACCGCGTTCGCGCACACCAGCGCGGGCGTAAATATCGCTCCCCGGAGGTATAAAATCATGACCCGTATCGCAACGACAAGGATTCACGTCGGTGTTTCCGTCGCATTCTTTTTCGGAACCTTCATGGCCGTCGTCCTGCACGCCCCGACAGCGAGCGCGTACAGCACGTACCAGGACTGTGCTTCGTGTCACGGCGATTTCCGGGCGAATCCGTACATATCGCTGGTGGACGGAACGTCATGGGGGGACGATGCCCATGACGTCCACCGTAGCAACATGCTCGACTTCGACTGCAACACTTGCCACGGCAGCAGCAAGTTCCCGGTCTTGATCGGGTCGTCTCTTGGCGGAACCGGCTTTCCCGGACTCGGGTGCGTCGGTTGTCACGGTAGAAGCGCGGACGCGGGCAACGACGGCCTCTCTGCGGGCTACGGAGCGGGCCTGCGCCAGCACCACACGAACGCAGGGGAGACGGTCTGTA
>CAZHPJ010000198.1:0-5864 GCA_964534585.1 uncultured Sandaracinaceae bacterium
CACACGTGCAACCACCCCCGCTTGGCGCGCGCGTCGAGGGGAGGCTTGCGTGGCCTAAGCTCCCCAGTGAATCCGGCCACCTTTGCAAGCCGAGCCGCTCGTCGGATCCCCGCCTCGCGTTCCCCGTGCCCCGGTCGACGCGCGAGCACGGCCGTCGCGCGCCGTTCTCCGGTGATCTAGTTTCAGTGCCAGGTGATACCCCGTTGCCATAGGACCGCCAGGTCCATCATGAGTGCGATCGACCAGTGAAGCAGCGCGCCCAAGAAGAACGAGCGGTGCCGCAGCGCGAGGTATCCAAGAACGAATCCGGCGACGATCGATCCATTGACCTCGAGGATCGGTTTCCCGTAGTGCCCGATGCCGTACATCATCACCATCCAAGGGAGCGCAGCGATGTCCAGATCGCGGCCCAAGCCGAACGTCATATAGCCGCGCCAGAAGCTTTCCCCGGAGAGAAACATCATGAAGTACGCCGCGTGGTAGAGGATGAATAGCCGGAGCGACGCCTCGTTGCCGATGACCACACCTCGCGTCTGCGGATAGCTCGCTTGGAAGTCAGCCAGGGTCGACGCCCAGAGGACCAACGGGATCATCGCCACGAACAGGCCCAAGTAAACCCAACGCATTCGCGTACCGCCTCGTACCACGTATCCATACTCACGCGGCGGCTGCCTCAGCTTGAAGCGGACGAGCAGGTAGGGAATCACGAGGCGCAACAGCACGCTGCACGTTGCAAAGTACGCAAAACCGAAAAGAGGCGTCCGCGCGTCCTGTGGAACGAGCTGCTCGAAGATTCGGTGATAGGTATCGGAGCGGCCGAAGCCCAAGAACACGATTAGCAACACCATCGAGCTGACGACGATGAAGCGCGCTTCGTAAGAAAGGTCCGAAAAGCGGATGTCGGTCAGCCAGCGTAGCAACCCGAAGTACGTGACGCTGCCAGCGACGATGTAGAGCGCGAGGGAACCGGGAACCTGGTGACCCCAGACATGCCAACTCCAGTTCAGCGGAACGAGCACCGCGATGCAGGCCGCTGCCAAGCGCCAGAAGGTCCGGTTTTCGATCTGGAGGCTCCCGTGGTCCAAGCGTCCTGCCTAGCGCATTCAGCCGAGCCGCTCGATCACGGCCGCCATGCCCTGACCGCCGCCCACGCACATCGTCTCGACGCCGTAACGGCCGTCGCGTGACTGGAGGTTGTGGATGAGCGTCGTCATGATGCGGGCGCCGGTTTGGCCGAAGGGGTGGCCGAGGGCAATGGCGCCGCCGTTCACGTTGAGCTTGTCGACTGGGACTCCGAGCTCACGGGCGGATGGAACGACCTGTGCGGCAAAGGCTTCGTTGATCTCGACGAGGTCGATGTCCTTCATCGTTAGCCCCGCACGCTTGAGCGCTTGCTTGGTCGCTTCGACGGGACCGAGGCCCATAATCTCGGGGTTGAGTGCGGACACGCCGGTCGAGACCACGCGCGCCAGGGGCGTGAGACCAAGTTCTTTGGCGCGCGTGTCGCTCATCACGATGACCGCAGCAGCGCCGTCGTTGAGCGGGCAAGCGTTGCCTGCCGTCACAGTAGCCTTGTCGCCCATCTGCTCGAGTAGAACCGGCTTCAGTCCTGCGAGTTTCTCCGCGGTCGTGCCGTGGCGCGGGCAGTCGTCGGTGTCGACCAGCTTGCCGCTAGGCGTCGTGACCGGCGTGATCTCCTCGGCGAAGTGTCCGGACTTCTGCGCCGCTTCCGCGCGCTGCTGGGAAAGCGCGGCGAACTCGTCCTGTTCCTGGCGGGACACAGCTTTGTGCTGCGCGACGTTCTCTGCGGTCTGCAGCATGGTGATGTACACGTTAGGCAAGCCGTCTGCCGGCTCCCAGTCGCCCGCTTCGCCCGACATGTGCTTCGCCATTCGCGCTTCAGCGTCGGCGAACCGGGGATTCATCGTGTTCTCCATGCCGTCGGCTCTGCCGAGGCCAAAGCGGCTGACGCACTCCACGCCCGCTGCCACGAACACGTCACCCTCACCGGCCTTGATCGCGTGAACCGCCATGCGAATCGTTTGAAGCGACGAAGAGCAGTAGCGGTTAACGGTCGTGCCTGGCACATCGTGGAGGCCCGAGAGCAGGCTCACAACACGTCCCATGTTGTAGCCGTGCTCGCCGGCCGGCTGCGCACAGCCGATCATCAAGTCTTCGATAGTCGAGGGATTGAGGCTGGGGACCTTCGCTAGAGCCGCCTTCACCGCGATTGCGGCGAGGTCGTCGGGACGCATTTCGATCAAGGACCCCTTGAAAGCGCGGCCGATTGGCGTTCGCGCTGTTGCAACAATCACGGCTTCGGGCATGACTTACTCCTCGATGAACATCGAATCCTGCGCATCGCGCAAGGCGTTCTTTAGCACCTTTCCAGTCGCGTTGCGGGGCAGGGGTTCTTTTCGGGTCTCCCACTCAGGTCGTCGTCGCAGTTTCGCTCACGGGCAGTATTCCTACAAGGTGTAGCCGCCGTCGACGAACAAGGTTTGGCCCGTGATGTACCGCGCTTGGGACGAGGCTAAGAACACCACGGCATCGGCGATTTCTTCGGGTGTCCCGAAGCGGCGTAGGGGTGTGTTGCGCATGGCGGCGTCGATCCATGTCTGGCTGAGCTCCCCACGTTTGACCAGCTTCGGGAACATGCCGGCGTCGACGACTCCCACGGCCACGTTGTTCGCGCGGATGCCGTAGCGTCCTTCTTCACGCGCGATTCCGCGCATCAGCGCCTCGATGGCGCCCTTCGGTGCAACGGACAGCACGTCGCCGGGGGGAAAGCGCTTCAGGCCCGCTGAGCTCACGAACACGATCGAGCCCTGGCTCTCGCGCAGGTGGGGAAGGGCGGCGTGCACCATGTGAAAGAACCCGTTCACGTCCCAGTCCATCGTGTTGCGCCACTGTTCCGGCGTGAGTTGACTGACATACGGTTGGTCGATGTGCGTACCAGCCGCGTGCGCGATGGTGTGAATCTGCCCATGCGCCGCAACGAGTTGGTCCAGACAGGTTTTCACTGACTCCAGGTCGCCGAGTGCAACCTGATGCACTGAGCAGGTTCCGTCGCCGTCCCGGACCTCCTCGGCCACCTCGTCGGCGGCTGCTTTGCGGTGGCGATAGGTAATCGCGAGGGTGACGCCCTCCGCGGCAAAGCCACGCGCAATTGCGCTTCCGATTCCACCGCTTCCGCCAACGACGAGTGCGACGCCTTTTGGAAAGTCAGGCATTCGCGCGCTCCCGAAGCTCGAATTTCACGACCTTGCCGGTGGCGTTACGGGGTAGCTCGTCGAGGATCGCGACGCGCCGAGGTACTTTGAAGTTCGCCATGTTCTCTCTGCTCCATGCGATGACTGCGTTTGATGTGAGCAACTGACCGGGTGCGGCAACGACGAACGCCATCCCGACCTCGCCAAGTCGTTCGTCCGGCACACCGATCACGGCCACTTCACCGATGCCAGGCATTTGGAGAAGGGTGTTCTCGATCTCCGCAGGATACGCGTTGAAGCCCCCGACGATGAACATGTCTTTGAGGCGGTCCGTGATCTTGATGTAACCGCGGGGGTCCATGGTGCCGATGTCGCCCGTGTGGAGCCAGCCATCTTCATCGAGGGCCTTCTTGGTTTCCTCAGCAGCGTCGAAGTAGCCCTTCATGACGTTGTATCCGCGGACGACGATCTCGCCGGGCTCGTTGGCGGGTACGGGCTTGCCTTCGCTATCGATGATGCGGACCTCGACGTCGGGAATCGCCCGGCCGCTCGTCGTTGCAATGGTTTTCGCGTCGTCATCGAGCCGGCACATGGTTACGACGCCGCAGCTTTCGGTGAGGCCGTACGCGGTGATCACGGTTTCGAAGCCGAGATCCTCTTTCATTCGCTGGATGAGCTCGACCGGGATCGCGGCCGCGCCGGTCACTGCGAGCCGTAGGCTCGAAATGTCGAACTGCGCGCGGTCTGGATGCAGCAAGAGCGACTGGTAGAGGGCGGGGGGTCCGGGAAGCATCGTGATCGCGTCTTCTTGAATGCGCCGCAGCACGACGTTGACGTCGAACACGGGCTCCGGAAAAATCGTCGCACCGCGTAGGAGCGCCGAAAACCAACCGGCTTTGTAACCGAAGCTATGAAAAAACGGCAGCACGACTAGATATCGGTCGCCTTCGTGAAGACCAACGATCGAGCTCCATTGGTCATACACGCGCAGGTTCTGCACGTGCGTGCACATCGCGCCTTTGGGCTTGCCCGTGGTGCCCGAGGTGAAGAGGATGTCTGCGACGTCATCGGGACCGACCGTCGCCGCGCGCTCCTTTGCGGCCGTTGCCGACACCCCGGACGCGCGTGCCAGGAAGTCCTCGTAGCTGAGCGTGTCTTGCGGCGCGTCGCCACGGAGCACGACGATCTGGGCGAGGTCCGGGAGTTCTGCGTCGGTGCCACGGAGGAGCGCGACATAGTCGGTGTCGAGGAATGCGGTCACCGTGAAAAGGGCTTTTGCTTGGCTCTTCTCGAGCAGGTATGCGGCTTCGATGCCCTTGTACCGGGTGTTCACCGGAACCATGACGCCGCCGACCGTATGAATCGCCAGCGCGCAGACGATCCACTCCCAGATATTCGGCGCCCAAATCGCGACCCGATCGTCTTTGTGGATGCCCGTGGCGATGAGCGCTCGCGCGGCTTCATCCACTCGCTCGGCGAGCTCGGAGAACGTCAGAATCACGGGGCCGTCGACGATGGCCTGCCGATCACCAAGGCTTTCGGCTTGTTGGGCGACCATGTCGGGAATCGTTTCGAACACGGCGCCCGTGATATCGCCAACCGTGGGCGGGGGCAACGGCCCAGTCGTGAGCCGACTTTCATTTCATCCATGTTCGAGGATTGACCGCCCGTGTAATATCGTCATACTGCCGCCCACTTTCTATGGAACCGTTGCTCTTTTGGGGCATTACCTCGTACGTCTGGCTTGCGTGATGGACAGGGATTGGGATCTGCATCCGACCTACGAGTCGGAGAGAATACGGATCGACGGCGCACTGTCGCCGGCCGTCCTCTACGACATGAAGCTGCCGCGGCAGATTCAAGACGACGAAATCGCGCTCATGCTCAGCATCGCTGATTTCCACCTCGACCGCGGGCGCCCGATGATCGTGCTCGTCCGGCATGTGCGTGGCACCGGCGTCATTGCCGCGCGTCACCGCAAGATGTTTGCGGATTGGTTGGAAGAGCGGCGTGAAGCTCTACAGCGCGATGATTTCGGCGTCGTCGTCGTCATGCCGGAAGCGATCTTTCGAGCGGTGTTGCGAGTGGTGTACCGCTTTCGGGCTCCGCCTCTCCGCACTATCACCACCTCTGACGTTCCAAGCGCCGCCGCGGCCGTTCGCAGCGAGCTTACGCGCATCGGGCAGGCAATAACGCCAGAGATCGATGCGTTCCTCGACGGCGTGCCTCCCTGAGAGCCCTAGGCTCGTCGGCTTGACCGCCGGACTGAAACGCGTTTCACTTCGTCCCTACTTCGAAGGGACGCTCAGTGGGCATTTCGCACGAAATCGTTGATGGAATCGCTGAAATCGTCGTCGACTATCCTCCGGTCAACGCTATTCCAGTGGCCGGCTGGTTCGAGCTTGCTGAGGTGATCACGGCGGCGGGCAATGATCCCGAGACCCGCACGGTCATCCTCCGAGCGGAGGGTCGAGGCTTCAACGCCGGTGTCGACATCAAGGAGATGCAGGACACCGAGGGCTTCGATTCGCTTCTCGGCGCGAACCGCGGCTGCTGGGAGTCCTTCAAAGCGGTCTATGAGTGCAAAGTCCCGGTCATCACCGCAGTACATCGCTACTGCGTCGGCGGCGGGATCGGCCTGGCCGGCACCTC
>CAZHPJ010000199.1:0-5844 GCA_964534585.1 uncultured Sandaracinaceae bacterium
CCATGTGAGTATCAGGATGGAGTGCAGCACGTGACTTCGAAGCCCATACGCGCGATCATCGTTGGAGGGACCGGCTACACCGGAGCAGAGCTAGTGCGTCTGGTGCTGGGTCATCCTTCGCTGGAGCTCGTTTCGATCGTTGGGAATACGACGGCCGGTCAGTCGGTTGCGGATGTGTTGCCCAGCCTGCGCGGCATCGTCGAAGGGAACGTGAAGCCGTTCGAGCCCGATGCGATAGCCGAGCAAGCCGACGTTGCGTTCTGCGCCTTGCCCCACGCGGCGAGCGCCGAGGCGGTGAACGCGTTGCGGCAACGCGGGCAGAAGGTCTTCGACCTCTCCGCGGACTTTCGTTTCGAGGAATTGTCGGTCTACGAAACCTGGTACGGCAAGCATCCGGTTCCCGAGCGATTGTCCGAGGCGGTTTATGGTCTGGTGGAGCTTCATCGAGAGGAGCTGCGGACCGCGGACCTGATTGCTGTCCCAGGTTGCTATCCGACCGCGTCGACCTTGGCGCTTGCGCCTCTGGTGAAAAGCAGCCTTGTTCGGCCGGACGGAATCGTCGTGGATGCAAAGAGCGGCGTGTCAGGCGCCGGGCGGAGCGTTTCGAGCGCCACCCACTTCCCCGAAACCGCGGAGGGCGTCCGGGCTTACAAGGCCGGCACTCATCAGCACGGTCCTGAGATCGAGCAGGAGCTGAGCAGGCTTGCGGGTGCGCCGGTCAAGATCGCCTTCGTTCCTCACCTGGTTCCGATGACTCGAGGCATTCTCGCGACTTGCTATGCGCGACCCGTCGATTCAAACGTGACAGCGGCCGCTTGCACCGAGGCTGCGCGCGCGCTCTACGCGGGGTCTCCTTCGGTGCACGTGCTCGACGAAGGGCAGCATCCGGACACCCTGTGCGTGCGTGGATCCAACCGGGTTCACGTGAGCTACACGCAAGATCGCAACAGTGGCATGGTCATCGCAATGAGTGCGATCGACAATCTGGTCAAAGGCGCGTCCGGCCAGGCGATTCAATGTCTGAACGTTCGCTTCGGCCTCGATGAAGGGGCGGGGCTGCAGGCGCCTGCCTTGTGGCCGTGACCAAGGTCCTGCACGTCAGCGATCTGCACCTCGAGGACGGCTTCTCGGGCGTGCCGCTTAAGAGCTTTCTCAACAAGCGTCTCGTCGGCTTCGGGAACCTCTACTTCCGGCGCCGAAAAGCGTTCGCCGAGGCGGCTCAAAAGGTCGAGGCGCTTGCCGCGTTCTCAAAAGAGCAGGGAGCCGACCTGGTCATTTGCACTGGGGATTACACCGCGCTCGGCACGGAGCCGGAGATCGCTTACGCGCGCAAGATCATCGAGCCGCTCACGCGCGCTCCGCTCGGCTTTTTCACCGTGCCTGGCAACCACGATCTCTATCTGCGTGACACGGTCAGAGCAGGTTGGGTCGATCAGCACTTCGGCGAGCTCATGAAGACCGAGCTTCCGGAGTACGCGGTCGACGGCGTCTGGCCTCAAGCTTGGTTTCCTGCCGATGGTTTGGTGGTGCTTGGGGTCAACAGCGCGCGCGCGAACCCGAAGCCCGCGCGCTCGAGCGGGCGTATCCCGGACGAGCAGCTCGAAGCATTGGCGCGGATCTTGGACGACGCGCGCGTTCGTGATCGCTTCGTGATGATCGCGACCCACTACGCGCCGCGTCTCGCGAACGGTAGACGGGATCGGTACGCGCACGGCCTCGAGAACGCTGACGAGCTGCTGGCGATCAGTGCCGGAGCTCGACATGGCGCGATCCTCCATGGCCACGTCCATTGGCGCTATCACGTGCGTGTGCCGGAGACTCCGCTGACGCTTTGTTGCGCTGGCAGCACTACCCACGCCGGCCGGGAAGGGTTGTGGATGTACGAGGTCAGTGACGGCCATGCGACGGCAACACCTGGGACGTGGGATCAAACGCGCTACGTCCTCGAAACCGATCAGGCCATCGACCTCGACCCGTAACTTGCCGCCCGGGGGCCGGCTCGAATACAAGCACGGTATGGCAGCTCGCCAGTTTGGGGCCAAACGCGAAGCGCGCAGGGTGGTTCGACGGCTCGTTGATCTCGAGTGCGCGGTGTACTCCGAGCTCTGGGGCGAGGCGATCACGCACCGAGTTACCGACGTGAGCGAGGAAGGGCTCTGGATCCAAACCGATCTGCTCCTCGAGCTCGGGACGGAGGTCACGCTCACCTTCTATCCGCCTGACTGGGAAGAGCCGCTCTACGTGGCGGGCCGCGTCCAGCGCGTGGAGCTTCAAAGAAGGCCGGGGGCCGGGGCCGCCGTTGGCATGGGCATCGAGTTCGAGGCGTTGCGGACCGACGAGCGCCGGCATCTGACGCGCAGCATGCGCTGTCTGCGCGCTCACGAGGCCTTCATCTTGGATCAGAGCACGCTGACCGGTGTTCCGGTTGGCATCGGTGAGGGGCACGAGCCGGTGCCCGTCCCAGGAAGAACCGTTGCGGGGTGGGCGGCCCCCTCGCAGCCGATCGCGTACTCAGGCCGGCCGTCGCGCACCACAACCACGCCCTCCGCATGCGAGCCGCACACCGAGCGATCCAAGAGTGCGTTTCCCGGCGGTCTCGACCTGGCCACCTCGGTGTTCGCGAGCTGCGGCTCGGACTAGCGTACGCGCAGGGTGCCAGCGATTGCCCGATTCACGCCGTCGTTGGGGCCCGACTTCACTTCGAGGCGTTTACTTCCGCTGAACAGGCCGACGTGCATGACGTAGTCGCCGACGCGGTAGTTCGCAGGAACTCTGAGGGTCTGCGTGTCGACGATGACGTCTCCCTCCTCCCAGAGCTTCGTCGGGTATTGGCCGCCAACAGGCACGTGGTCGCCGTTGAGCCGCAGCCCGTGGCCATCGATATGCACGAAGATCCGGTAGCCCGTCGGAACCTTGCCGAGGACTCGCCAGTACCATGTCACCTGGAAGCGCTGGCCCGCGCCGACCGCGTCTCCGCCGGGCAGATCGAGGTCGTACCCGACGAGCTCGACCCGGTCATCATAGTTTGCGCCGACCTCGTGTTGAGCCTCGGGAGCTTCGCTGAGCACGGCGCTCGCGATGAAGCTCTGGTTGGGGCGCGCATCGATCGGTTTCGCAGCGATCAGGAGCAAGCGCGCGCTTCGGGCGTCGGCTACGTATAAGTGTTCGCCCGTCTCGCGGCGGTAGGCACGGTTGAGCTCAGGCAGCTCGTCGGCTTGGACCACAGCCCAACGTTGTCCGCCTTCCCGTAGAAATCTGACGAGATCGGCCTGCCCGCTGATTTTCTGGATCGGCGCATCGGTGTAGTAGCGCGCAGCGGTCGACCGCAATTTGTACGACGCCAGAGGCTCAGGGCGTCCGTCCGTCAGCTCGCTGTAAGCGTCGTACACGGCTCGGGGAGAGAAGTGCTGGCTCAGCGCGGGCTGGAACGAAAGGGCTACGAAGACTCCGACCGCCAAGCCTCCTCCGAGGGCCGGGAACACGCGCTGACCCCCGAGCCGGCCGTATGCGTAACGCAGCCACGGGAGCCCAAAGACTAGGCCCGCCAGCACGAACGGAACGAAAAACGCGACGCGGCCGACCCGGGTCACGACCGATGGAATATCGAGATCGAGCACCAGACACACTAGGCCAAACGAGAAGCAGGCGACGAGCAGCAGCGCAGCGAGGAAGAGCCACCCGCGCGGTGCCCAGCCGCCCTTCCACTGGGCGCGGACCCATCGCACGGTGCGGCGGGGGCAAGGCCGCGCGATCGCGTCGTGGCTCAACAGTGTCAGGCAAAGTAGCCCGCCGGCGATCAAAAACAGGAGGGCCCACTGCGCTCTCGGCTTGTAAACGTCCGGGACGTTCAAGCCGTCTACCGCCAAGGCTCGAAGCGGGCTGTCGGGATACAATGCGTAGTCACGGATCAACAGGCCGATCAACAGAGCCACGACGACGGCAGCCGGCCATCGGGCGACCGGCTCGCGGCTCACCTCGGTCATCCAAATCGCCACCAGCCCTGCCAGCGGAACCAATGCCAGATACGGAGGTGTGCCGTAGCGGGATGCGAAGACGGTCCATGAAACGAATGCAAACGTAGCCCAGAGCAAAAGCACCCAGGCGAGGCTCTGCGCGGCGGCGGTTCGGATGGGTCGTGGTGCGAGGGCCCAGATCGCAGCCACCGGAAGGGCGGCGCTCCACGGCGCGAATCCGTGGAAGACGAGCTCCGCCGCCTTGTCGAACGTCGGCGGGTTGCCTCCCACGGCGCCCCCGCCGAGCCAGAGGGTGAAACCCGGATCATCGAGCGAGACCGCCCGCAACACGCCGAGCACGAGGACCACAGCGATTGCGGGCAACAGCCACCGGCCGACTCGGCTGCCCCTCCCGGTGTCTTCGGAGAGTAAGCTCCAGGCCGCGATTGCGAGCACCGGGGGCAGCGGTCCGAGCAACACCCCGCTAGCGTACGTGCTCACCGCTAGGCCGAGAGCGAGAAAAACGTAGTGCGCGAACGCACGGCGAGAGGTGTGTTGGCCGGAGCAGGCGGCGATCGCGGCGAGACCGACCCAAGTCTGAGCGAAGACCGCGATCATGTCGCCCATCAACAGTCGGGCATTGAGCAAGAACAACGGCGTAGATACGAGTACGGCGACGGCGATCGTGCCGGCGCGCTGACTGTAGTGTCTGCGCATCAGCAAGAAGGTCAGCAAGCAGGTGAGCCAGCCGGCGAGCACGCCGGGGAGACGCCCGGACCACGCACGAACGCCGAACGCATCGAACGCCAGACCGATCACCGATGTCGACAACGGCGTGTGAGCGGCAGGGTCTGCCCCTTTTTCCGAAAGCGCGCGTGCGGCGTCGGCTGCCACGAGCTCCCAGGGGTCCCAGATTCCAAACGACCAGATCCCCCAGACGGTCAACAGCAGGACGCCCGCGACCACCAACCGTTCGAGCGCGACGGACCGGTCCAACACCGCGGGCAGCCTAACCTTGGCCCCGACCTCAGTCCATGATTTCGTCGACGTGCTCAACGAGCGGCTCGTCTGCGCCCGCGACGAGCTTCGGAACATCCTCGATGCCGCCCAACTGGCCCCGCCAATCAGCGACTAGCTTCTCGTACGGGGACAGGTCGCGCGCGGCCATCCGCAAGCCGGGGCCGTTCAGCTCGGTAAGCGGGTCGATGGAGCGCCTGTACTTCTTGAGACCGAAGTGCAGGTGCGGACCGGTCGACCGGCCTGTCGACCCGACGAAGCCGACCAGCTCACGCTGCTTCACGAGCTTACCCCGGCGAATGCCACCTTTGATGCGATGCAGATGCGCGTAGGCGGTCTCGAATCCCCCCGTGTGGCGGATGACCACGAGGTTCCCGTTTGGTCCCCTGCGGCCCGCGAACGTCACTCGGCCGGCTGCCGCGGCCCATACTGGGGTTCCGGTGGTCGCGGCGTAGTCGACCCCGAGGTGCGGGACCGTGCGCTTCAAGATCGGATGGAAGCGCCGCGGGTTGTATCGGGACGAGAGGCGATCGTAGCGCAGCGGCGTGCGCAGCCATCCGCCTTGCATGGCGCGGCCGCTGGCGTCGTAGAACTGCCCGGGGGTGTTGCTCGCGTTGTAGTAGAACGCTTGCACTTTGCCGGTGCGTTGGCCGTCGTACTCGAGCGCGTGCACCCGGCCATAGCGAAGGAACTCGCCGTCCACCTTCTCTTCATCGACGATGATGCGGAAGACGTCGCCCTTACGCGCCTGCAATGCGAAATTGATTTGGCCTTCGAAGGCCTCGACGAAAAACGTTGCCAGACCAGCGGGAAGCCCGATGCCTACCAAGCCATCGCCGATCGACGTTTCCACCGAAGCGGCGCGCGCGATCGG
>CAZHPJ010000200.1:0-5833 GCA_964534585.1 uncultured Sandaracinaceae bacterium
CGGGTTTCGCTGCGGGTTTTTGGGGTTGCTGCACATGGAGATCATCCAGGAGCGCCTCGAGCGCGAGTACAACATCGGCCTGATTACCACCGCGCCAAGCGTGGTCTATCGAGTGACGACGGAAGAGGAAAGCATCGAGATCGACAACCCGTCGCAGATTCCCGACGGACGCGTCCGAATCGAGGAGCCGTATTTCACAGTGTCGATCCACGTGCCCGCAGAGTTCGTTGGGGCGGTGATCAAGCTCTGCCAAGACCGCCGTGGCGAACAACAAGGAATTCAATACGCGTCAACCGAGCGCGTGATCGTCACGTATCTCATGCCGCTCGCCGAAGTGCTCTTCGACTTCTTCGACAAGCTGAAAAGCGCCACGAAGGGCTATGCGTCGATGGACTACGAGCTGGCCGGTTATCGCGAAAACCCACTCGTGCGCCTCGACATCCTGCTCAATGGCCAGAAGGTCGACGCGCTCAGCGCAGTCGTGCACAAAGACAAGGCCTATTATCTTGGGCGCGCGCTCGCAGCGAAGCTGAAGAAGATCGTGCCGCGCCAGCAGTACGAGGTGATCATCCAGGCCGCCATCGGGTCCAAGGTGATCTCCCGGGAGACTGTCCGGGCGCTGCGCAAGGACGTCACCGCCAAGTGCTACGGCGGCGACATCTCGCGAAAGCGCAAGCTCCTCGAGAAACAAAAAGAGGGCAAGAAGCGCATGAAGGCCGTCGGCAGCGTCGAGATCCCCCAAGACGCCTTCCACGCCATCCTGAAAGTAGACGACTAGAAAAAGGCAGCAGCGAGCACCAGCCCGCGCATCAATGAACGCCTCATCATGAGACCCCTACTCCTCAGGGAAAACCGTATTCCAGTCGTTCTTCATCGAGACGACGACCCAGCCCGACGGACCCGCCGCATCGAGCGCCCGATCGAGCGTGCCCACGCTACTCTGGCGGTCGTACGCGTATTCGTGCTCTGAGTCATCGTGGTGCAGGAGGAGCCCGAGCCGCGCACCGCCGCTGCCAGTGGTGGTCCATTGCAGCATCTCGAAATCGCCATCCGAGTTGCCAAAAGCGAGAATCGGCCGCCGGCCGGTGCGTTTGTAGATGCCGACGGGCTTGCCACCCTTGTCGTTGACGAAGCTGACCTCAGGCGCGCGCAAAAGTGACGGCGCGCCCCCCTGCACCTCGTACCGCGTCTCGACCGAAGAGCCGATGACTCGCTCGGGAGGGATGCCGTAAATCTGTTCGGTGTACGTGCGCATGAACTCGACGCTGCCACCGGAAACGATGAAGGTCGTGAAACCGTTGGCCTCGAGATAGCGCAAGAGCTCCAGCTGCGGTTGATACACGAGCTCCGTGTACGGCGTCTCGAACTTCGGGTGGCGAGCGTCCCGCACCCACTCAGTCGCGATCGTGTTGAACAGCGTGGTGCTCATCCCGGTGTGCGAGGCGAGGACGATTTCCAGCAAGCCGTGATTCCCCGCAGCAATGATCGCGTCCTTGTCGCCTTCGATGACCGCCTTGAAAGGCTCCTGGGTTTTCCATTCGGGATGAACCTGCGCGAGGTCTTTCACGCGATCGAGAGCGAAGGCCATCTCGGCGTACACCGGCTGCTCGACCCACAAGGTCCCGTCGTTGTCGAAAGTCGCCACCCGTTCCGTAGGCTCGACGAAAATAGGATCGTCGGGATCGGTAACCGCACGGACGAAGTCGATGATCTGCGCTTTGGTCGCGGTGTCGTTCCACGAAGGTAGCGGGTCGACGAAGGCCTCGGCTTCAGCACTTACTTTCGGCTCCTCCACGCCGGCTTGCTGAGAGCCGGCGCAGCCCAACACGAACGCGGCAGACACCAGCAAAACAATTGCCCGCGCATAGGTTCCAATGAAATTCATCGCGCGGAGCCTAGGAGTGGCCCCCCGGCACGTCCAGGCCAACCCGCCGCTTTTTTACTCCTGCGCATCCAGGGCAGCGAGAAACGTGCTTGGTTCGGGCCGGACCCGGTAATTGTCCGTCAAATCGGCGAAAATGATCCTGCGACTCGGGTCGATAATCACCACGGTCGGTAGGACGCTATCGCTATCGTACCCAAGCGTATCCATGAGAAATGGCACAGCGCCGACATGCTCGATGCCCAACTGACGCGCTAGCTGCCCCTCCTCGTCGACACAAAACCGAATCGGCGCGTCGAAACGCTTGGCAAGCGCCCGGGTGTTCGCCGCAGGCTGACGAGCGATCAAGAAAACCTCCACTCCCCGCGCCTCGAGCTCTCGGTATTGTGCCGCGATTTCTTTGATCTGCGACATGCACAAAGGGCACCAGTTCCCGCGAACGAACATGTAGAGGCCGTGCTTGCCCGGGGTTGGCGTGACGGGGTTGCCCTCGGCATCGTGCAGCTCGAGCTCCGGCAACGCGGCGCCAACGGCAATGACAGGGGATCCGGACCTATCGAGAATCGAGTACCAAAAAATGTAGGCAAACATGGGGATCAATCCGAGGAACAGCGCATACCAAGTGGCAGGCGACTCGAAACCGATGAACGAAAGCACCGTGCCGATCAGCGCAAGCGCAAGCAGCAGGTACTGATTGCGAAACGTCCGCGCCCGCTTGACCAACACCAGCGACGACATGAAGGTGACGAGCGGAGCGATTGCGACCAGCGCGCCGACCCATGCTAGCCCCGCTCCCGGTACGCGAACCAAGTGCACGACGATGTGACCAATAGCCGCCGTCGCGACCATCAAATAGGGAATCGGAAAGTACCGTTTATATCGGCTCATATGCGCTCCTGAGAACGTGTAGCCCCGCAAAACGTTACGTCTACACCGGCAACGACACTGACGCTGGCACTGGCACCCCGTAGAACCGACGCGTGGCGTCGTCCACGGGGCTTCGCTGACACTACTGCTTAATAAGGGTCGCCCGGTCGTTTGGAGGGGGGAGACACGACCGGGCGAGGGGCTACCGGTGGACATATGGGGGGGTTCCGCCGGTAAAGCTTGTTGTTTCTTGGTACGAGAACGCCTGCGTCCTCAGAGATTAAAACCTAAACACTGAGACTGGAATGGTCAATGCCACCTAGCCCTCTCAGGTGAATTTTCCAGTGGATTAGCTCACATTTCTGTTCGAAAAGACATGCCAGCTCGTCGCGCCCGCAATGCTGCCCACGAGGTCGGCAATGACGTCGGCGAGCTCGGAAGATCGCCCGGGGACGAGCGCCTGATGAATCTCATCGGAAACGCCCCAAAGAACCGAAATGAAGACCGCGAACGCCACCGTTCGCAACGCCGAAGCCGACGGCCAGGTGCGTGACGCGGCCGCGGCACAGAGCCAACCGAGCACCGCGTATTCCACGAAGTGGATGCCCTTGTCGCGCAGCGGAACGTACTGGACGCCAGGGATCTGCACCTCGAACGACGAGATCACGAAGATGAGGAGCATATACAGAAGCGCGAAGCGCCAGAGGCGCGCCCACTCCCACCACGAATCGGCGCTCAGAGCGGACCTCCGGCGTCGAGGACCGAGAGGCGGGTACGTCGGCCGCGCTCGTGCAGCCCCTCCGCGCTGGCCATGTACCCGGAGAGGCTGTGGCGGAAGGACTCGTCGATGGTGACGGTCACCAGCTCGCCAATTGGGTCGCAGCCTGCGGGCGCGACGAGGTGCACTATTTCGTTGCGTTCGCTACGGCCCGCGAATCGCCCGGTGTCACCCGGGGACGGCCCTTCGACCAGAACACGCAAGTTTTGGCCGACCAACGACTGCAGGTGCGCTTGCTGCTGCGTCTCGACCAAAGCGAACAAGCGAGCCAATCGCTCGTCCTTCACCTCTTCGGAAACCTCGTCACTGAGCTTGAGCGCCGGGGTGTAGGGCCGTGGCGAGTACTTAAAGGCAAACGCAGCAACGAACCCGACCCGACGCACGAGCTCGAGTGTTTGCTCGAAGTCCTCTTCCGTCTCGCCTGGGAAGCCGACGATGAAGTCCGATGAAAGCGTCAGCCCGGCCTTTGCCTGCTTCAGGGCATCGGTGCGCGCAATGTAGTCGTCGGCGGTGTAACGGCGGGCCATGCGCCGCAGCACGCGATCGGAGCCCGATTGCACCGGCAAATGAACATGAGCCGGAAGCACGTCGAGCTCGGCGTGTGCGGCCAGGAGCTCGGAGGTGATGTGACGCGGGTGCGGTGAGGTGTAGCGAAGTCGACCGAGGTCGGGGACGTCCTCGGCGATCCGCCGGAGAAGCCCCGCGAACTGAGACGTGGACACCGCCATCTTCGACTCGGCCTTGCTCGCCTCGGCATCCGCGCCGGGCTCGTGCCACGAATTGACGGTCTGCCCGAGCAAGGTGATCTCCCGCACGCCCCCTGCGACGAGATCTCGAATCTCCCCGACGATCTCGTCGGCTAGCCGGTACCGCTCGGAGCCACGTGTATAGGGAACGATACAAAATGTGCAGCGCTCGTCACAGCCCTTCATCACCGTGACGTACGCTGTGACCTCCCGGCGATCTGCATGCGGCTTGGCCCGGAGGAATTGCGGGTCGTCCATGTCAAACACCGTCCGGGTGATCGGCGGGGCGCCATGCTCGACGTCTCGAATCAGGGCTGGAAGCTCCGAAATATTGTCTGGCCCGAGGACAATGTCCACGAACGGCGCTTTGCGGAGCAGCCGTTCGCCCTCCTGCTGCGCGACGCACCCCGCGACAGCCAGCACAGCGCCTGGTTGGGCCTCTTTCAGGGGCCGAAACGTCCCTAGAAGGCTCATCAGCTTGTGTTCTGCCTTTTCGCGCACACTGCAGGTGTTGACGACCAGCAGATCGGCTAGCGCCGGCTCAGAGGCCTCACGATAGCCACTGGCCCGCAAGACCTCCTCGATCCGGCGGGAGTCGTGGACGTTCATCTGGCAGCCGAAGGTGTGGACGAAATAGCGCTTCATGGCGAACGAGGCGATAGCTCTAGCAGCCGGCGGGGCGGCCGCCAAACGGCCGAAATCACGCCGTTCGCTGGCGGAATCGGGGCTCTCCGCGCTACAAGCCCTAGGTAGATGGCTCGCGGGCGATGCATCTGCCTCTTGCTCGTCCTGGCGAGCGGCTGCAAGACAATTCCAGAGGATGCCTATGGCATCGATCGGATCCGTTTCCGCGGCACCGAGGCCCTCGACCACGATGCCCTGCGCGCCTGCCTGGCGAGTCAGGAGCGCGACCGCGTCACCCTCTCCTTCGGCACCAGCCCGGACCGCGAATGTGGCGTCCCACCGTTCGATGGGAAGCGGGTGTCATTCGACCTTTGGAAGAAGCTCCGTAAGGGCTGGCCGACCTTGGATTCGGCGGTGTTCGAACGGGACACACGACGAATCGAACGCTGGTACCAAGCGCGCGGCTACTACGACGCGGCAGTGGTCAGCACCGAGTTCGATCCGCCTTCGGCTGCGGGCGACGACCGCATCGTCGTGCCGCCCGACGGCGAGGCGCCATGCACTCGAGAAGGCCACGACGAGGGCTGTAAGCTGACCATCGATATCGAGGTCGAGGAGGGCGAGCCGGTCTTGGTGAGGTCGGTCTGGATTACCGGCCATGAAGCCTGGGACTCCGACAAGCGGGAGAAAATCGACAAAGCCGTCGAGCTCGAGATCGGGAAACCATTCGACGAAGCGGTATACGAGCGCAGCAAGCGTAACATTCGGCGCAAGCTCAGGGAGGAGAGCTACGCGTGCGGCCAGGTTTCAGGACGCGTGGAGATCGATCGCGAATCAAGAGAGGCGTTCGTCGAGCTTCGCGTGGAGGCAGGGCCAACGTGCACGCTCGGCGACATCACCGTCACCGGCAACGGCAAGCTTCCCGCCGACACGATC
>CAZHPJ010000201.1:0-5816 GCA_964534585.1 uncultured Sandaracinaceae bacterium
GTCAGCGCCAGAGTCAGTGCCAGCGTCAGGGTCAGCGTCAGGGTCAGTGCCGGGGGCAGCGTCGGTGTCATTGGCTCGCGGGAAGGTGATCGTTCCGTATGGGCAGGACCTCTCGGAGCTTCGCGACGCTTGGGAAGCCGCTACCAGAGCTCGGCCGATGTTGATCTCGCTTCCCGCTCTCTATGAAGAGCTGGGCGAGTCCAAACAGGCGGGGCAGGAGCATCAAGCTTGGCGCGGGATCGAGGGGAAAGCGCTGCGCCAGAAGGCGCGTTCGTGAGCGAAAGTCGATGCGGGCCTCTTCCTTCGGAGCAATACGATTTCAAAGAGCTGCCCCGACTCGACGAAGCGACGATGCACGAGCGGCGTCAGCTCGTGTTCCTGGTGCTGTCCGGGCTGTTCCTGGGAACGCTCGCGATGCTCAACATCCTCGGCGTGACGCGTTTCATCGACCTGAGCTTCCAGGTACCGGGAACGAACCTAACCATCCCCATGCCGCTCGCGGTCGGAATCTTGCCCTATCCGATCACCTTCCTGTGTACCGACTTCATCTCGGAGCTCTACGGCCGTCACCGAGCCAATCAAGTCGTATGGATGGGCCTCGCTCTGAACCTCTGGGTCATGCTCATCCTGTGGATCGGTGGCGCGCTCCCGGGCTTCGAGCCGGCCGACCAACCCCAATCGGGGGTTTTCTTCGAGGTTCGTCGCCTTGCGTTCAGCGCCGTGAGCGCTTCGATGATCGCATACCTCGCCGCTCAGTTCGTCGACGTTCAGCTCTTCCATTTCTGGAAGCGCCTAACCAATGGCCGCCATCTATGGCTCCGCAACAACGGCTCCACACTGGTCAGCCAGCTCGTCGACACGACCTCGGTCATCCTGATCACGCACTTCCTTGCCAAAGGCATCCCCATCGACGCGAGCGAGCCGCTGTGGCCGCAGCTCCTGACGTTCATCGCCGCAGGCTACACCTTCAAGCTCACGGTCGCACTGCTCGACACGGTGCCGTTCTATCTAGGCACGAGACACTTGGGACGGTACCTGCGCATCCATCCGGTCCACGGCACCGCCGCTCACTAACGCCTCGCGTCGGAAAGGCGACGCTTCGGCCGTTGTGTCGCAGTATCCGCGAGTGTCTCGATTCGGGGTCGCGTTTGGCAAATATCGTCTCGTTCAGCGTCTGCACGACATCGAGGTGGGAGACGCACACCTAGCGAAGCTCATCGGGATGGAGGGCTTCGAGAAGCGCGTAGTGATCTGGCGTGTCGGCGGAACACCATTGCACGACACCACCCTCGTCGACGCGGTGATGTGTGAGGCCAAGCGCGGCGCCTCGCTCTCACATGCCAACATCGCCCAGGTACTCGACCTCGGCGTCGTCGACGGGCTGTGCTTCGTGGTTACCGAGCACGTCTCGGGCCACACCTTGGAAGCGGTCCTTCACGGCACGCTGGAGCTGCCCTGGCCTATTGCTGCACATATCGCCAGCGAGGTAGCTCGGGCGTTGTCCTATGCGCAGAGTCGGCGAAGCCCCGACGGCAAGCTTCTCGGGCTGGTCCACCGGCGCCTTTCGCCGATTCAAATCGCGATCAGCGCTGCGGGCGACGTGAAGGTCACGGGCTTTGGAACCTCCTGGGCGTGGCCGGCGCTCGACGAGTATCGCTCCGCTGAAGAGGCTCGCGGCGAGCCGGTGGACGGACGAGCCGACGTGTTCGCGTTAGGCGCCATCCTTCGTAGGTGCGTACCACGAATGGGCGTTCCAGAGTCTCTTCAGCGTCTGATCGACCACGCGACACAACCGTACCCGGAGCAGCGTCCCGCGGCCGCCGAGCTCCAACAGGAGCTGACCCACCTTCTGCACGCGGCCGAACGACCGGTAACCCCGCGAGAGATCGCTGCGCTCTACTCGGATTCGGGTTCCGGGGTTTCAGTTGCTTCGGCGGGCTCTTCATCCTCAACGGCTGCCTCCGCCTCGGCGGCAACTTCCTGAGCAGCGGTTTGCTCGCGCACCGCACGGTCGAGCGCTTGCTCGCCAGAGGAAGAAAGGAAGGCCAACCACACCGAAAGCGCCATGAAAGCAAACGCGAATCCGGCGGTCAGCCGGGTGAGTAGATTCCCTGCTCCAGCGCCACCGAAAATCTGCTGGCTCGCACCTCCGCCCAACGCCGAGCCGAGCCCGCCACCTTTCCCGGACTGCAGAAGCACGACGAGGATGAGGAACAGACACACGAAAATATAGACGATCGCAATAAAGGTATACATGGACTCAGCTCTCCGCCCGGCGAACGCCGGCATCGATAATCGGAATGAAGTTGTCGGCGGACAGCGACGCACCACCAACGAGCGCGCCGTCCACGTCCGGCTGCATGAGCAGCTCGTCCGCGTTGCTGGGCTTCACGCTCCCACCATACAGAATCCGGACGGAATCTGCCCAGGATTTGCCCTTGAGCTCCGCGAGGTGGCCGCGAATCGCGCGGTGGACGTCCTGTGCGTCCGCGGACTTCGCGGTGAGACCCGTGCCAATCGCCCAAATGGGCTCATAGGCAACCACCAGCGGCGCCAGTGCAACCGCGTCCAGGCCATCAGTCGCCGCTTCGACCTGACCCAGTACGACCTCGAGCGTCTTGCCGGCCTCCCGCTGCTCTAGGCTCTCGCCTACGCACACGATCGGTACGACTTTGTGCACCAGCAGAGCGGCTGCCTTCTTGCGGACGCCCGCGTCGGTTTCACCAAAGTACTGACGGCGCTCCGAGTGGCCGACGATGCAGTAGTCACAACCAACGTCTACCAAAAGCACAGGGCTGAGCTCGCCGGTGAACGCGCCCGAATCTTCCGAGTGCGTGTTCTGTGCTGCAAGCCCGACCGCCGACCCTTCGAGGGTCTGCTTTACAGCCGCCAGTGAGGTCGCCACCGGAGCCACGACCACATCGCACGCCGACTGGCCGCCCACGTGCGCGGCAATCGCAGCGGCCAATGCCTGAGACGCGGCCACGGTGTTGTGCAGCTTCCAGTTGCCGGCGATCAGCGGTTTGCGGCTAGTCATGGTGCAAGGGCCTCCACGCCCGGGAGAGGGCGGCCCTCTAAATACTCCAAGGAGGCGCCGCCGCCAGTGGATACGTGATCGAAGCGGCTCGCGAGGCCGGCCTGCATGACCGCCGCAACGCTATCGCCCCCGCCAACCACGCTGAACCCCGGGCAATCGGCGGCTGCGCGAGCCACGGCCAGGGTGCCCTCCGCGAAAGCCGCGTTCTCGAACAGGCCCATGGGCCCGTTCCAAAACACCGCCCGGGCGCGACGGAGACGATCCCGGTACAGCCTTTCCGTCTCGGGACCGATGTCGAGTGCCATGGCATCCGCGGGAATCGCGGCGACTGGGACTACTCGCGCCACGCCGGACTCCACCGACTCACCCACCCGAACGTCGGTCGGAAGCAGGAGGTCGACCTCGCGGTCTTCGGCCGCGGCCATCAGACTGCGAGCCAGCGCGAGCTTGTCTTTCTCATAAAGGCTCTTCCCGACATCCAAGCGGCGCGCGGCCAAGAAGGTATTGGCCATCGCGCCACCAACGAGTAGCGCGTCGACCTTGTCAAGCAGCGCTTCCATGACGCCAATCTTGTCGCTGACCTTCGCGCCACCGAGCACGGCGATGTACGGACGAGGCGTATCGGTGCGCAGCCGCTCGAGCACCTCGAGCTCACGTTGCATCAGAAGGCCGGCAGCGCGCTCTTCCATGAGACGGGGCAGCGCGCTCACCGATGCGTGCGCGCGGTGTGCTGCGCCGAACGCATCGTTCACGTAGGCGCCGCAAGGCCCACCGAGCTCGCGCGCGAAATTTACGTCGTTGTCTTTTTCGGCAGCGTGGAAGCGCAGATTCTCCAGCAGCGCAATTTGGCCATCGCGAAGGTCTTGAACGACCTTGCGGGCACCATCTCCGATGCAGTCGTCGGTAAGGCGCACCTCTCCGTCTTCGAGAAGCTCGGCTAACCGCACGGCAACCGGCTCGAGTGACAGCTCGGGAACGACGTTGCCCTTGGGCCGACCGAGGTGCGACGCCAACACGACGCGTGCGCCTCGTTCGAGCGCGTACCTGATCGTGGGCAGTGCAGCGCGAATCCGCGTGTCGTCCATGACCTCACCTCCCTTCAACGGAACGTTGAAGTCGACGCGAATGAACGTGGTGACGCTTTCGAGGCTCAGGTCCTCGATCGAACGAATAGGCGCGGACACGGGCTCAACCCGCGCTCGATACGATCCGCGTGAGGTCGACCATGCGGTGCGAGAAGCCCCACTCGTTGTCGTACCAGCTCTGCACCTCGACGAGGTCGCCGCCGACCACCTGGGTCTGCGCGGCATCGCAGATCGAGGAATGGGGGTTCCCCATGAAGTCGCTCGACACCAGCGGCCGCTCCTCGAAGTAGAGCACACCTCGGAGTGGACCCTCCGCAGCTTCCTTGAGGGCGCGATTCACCTCATCGCGATCCGTGTTGCGCCCGACCTGCGCGGTGAGACATGTGATCGAAACATTCGGAGTCGGCACGCGAATCGCCGTGCCGCCGAGCTTGCCCTTGAGCTCTGGCAGCACGAGACCAATCGCTGTCGCCGCGCCGGTAGACGTGGGAATCATCGACACCGCCGCAGCGCGTGCACGACGCTTGTCCGAGTGCGGTTGGTCGAGGAGGCCCTGATCGTTGGTGTACGAATGCACCGTGACCATGTGCCCCTTCACGATGCCGAAGGTGTCGTTGAGGACCTTGACCAGCGGGGCCAAACAGTTGGTGGTGCACGAGGCGCAGCTGATGACGCGGTGCTTTTCAGGGTCGAACTGATCGCTGTTGATACCGACGACGAAGGTGCCGTCGAGCTCACCCTTGCCAGGTGCGCTGATGATCACTCGCTCCGCGCCGGCCTTCAAATGCGCCGAAGCCGCTTCCTTCGTGCGGAAAAAACCCGTGCACTCGAGCACGACCTCGGCGCCGAGCTCTTTCCAGTTGAGCTTGGCTGGGTCGCGCTCGGCGGAAACCGGGATACGCTGGTCGCCGATCCGAATGGCGCCGTCCTCGGCTTTGACGGGCTGAGAAAAGTGTCCGTGCACCGAGTCCCACTCGAGAAGATGGGCGAGCATCTCCGCGCTAGTGAGGTCGTTGATTCCAACGATCTCGATGTCCCCGCCGCGCTCGGCAACGATGCGAGCTACACAGCGCCCGATTCGTCCGAAGCCATTGATTCCGACTTTCGTGGCCATTCGTTCGACTCCCTCTGTGCGGCAACGCCGTCCAAATGCGCCACCGGCGAGGCCGCAACCTAGCGCGGACCGCGTCGCGGTCAAGGAGCCAAGGGCGCGAATAGGTTGCGCTTTTGACCGAAGTCAACGCGAAGCCAGCACAGGATTACGCCGACGATGCCCGGCGACTATTCCGCGGCTTCTTGCGCGTCGCGAAGCTCGGCCGTCACGAGCTCGAGGACCGCGTTGGTGAACGCAACGATGTCCGAGCGGCTGTGACCACTGTTCCGAAGCTCCCGGTAGACCGACTTCGCGATAATCCGAACGCCGCGGCTGTCCGCCGCCTGGGCCTTCGGGTCCTGTGATCTGGTTGTTGCCCCCATGCTGCCCCGAGGATGATGCAGATTGCGTGCCAGTTATAGAAAACGACAATGCACGTGATTTACGCGCTCGCTTTACACGGGAATTTACAAGAGAGGGCAGTTTTTGCCACACCTGAATCCAAAAACGTCACACCCCCCTCCAACTGCGCAAGAGGTTGCGCGTTTGGAGCACAACCGCGTACCTGACTGCGCACGTAACTCCCCGAGAAGACCGAGAT
>CAZHPJ010000202.1:0-5815 GCA_964534585.1 uncultured Sandaracinaceae bacterium
CCAAGGCGTGGGACTACATCCTCAAGATCAAGAAGGCCGCCATCGTCGTCAACGACAGCCCCGGATTCTACACGAGCCGCGTGTTCGGCACGTTTATCTCCGAGGGCAATCACCTCTTGGTGGAGGGCGTAGCACCCGCGTTGATCGAGAACGCGGCGAAGTCGGCGGGCATGCCGATGCCGCCGCTTGGCATTTCCGATCAGGTCGGTATCGGGACGATGTACAAAGTCGCAAAGCAGGCCGAGAAGGATGCCGCAGCCGCGGGCGAGAAGTGGGAGCCATCCCCGGCACAGGCGATCATCGCGTCCCTGATCGAAGATCACGAACGATGGGGTGCCCACCCACCCCCGAAAGAAGACGGAGCGCCTCGCACACCTGGCGGGTTCTACGACTACCACGAGGGCGGCAAGAGCCTCTGGCCCGAGCTCGGCACTGCAATGGGCCGTTGGATCGAAACCAACGATGAGCAACCCAGCGCGGAGATCGTCGGCAGGCGCTACCAGTTCGTGCAGTGCTTGGAGGCGGTTCGTTGCTTCGAGCAAGGTGTCATCACCGACGTCCGCGACGGTGATGTCGGGGTCATCATGGCGGTGGGCTTTCCTGCCTTCACCGGAGGGCCGTTCACCTACATCGACAACTATGGCGTGGCAGAGTTCGTTCGGGACGCTGACGAGCTGTGTGCCCGCTACGGCGAGCGCTTCGACCCCCCGAAGCTGCTTCGCGAGATGGCAGCCGCGGGCGACAGCTTCTATCCGGGCAAACCGGGGACGCGCAGCGTGCCCGCTGACACACCTCCGCGTCCCGACTGACACGGCGGCCGTGAAGCACAGGCTCGAAATGCGGGCAATTTCGGCTGGCACGGAGCGTGCTGTGTCTTGGGTGAGGAGGTCCCATGAACATCGAATCCAGACTCATCGCACCCATCAACCTGCTCTTGCTGGCAGCCCTCGGCTGTACCGAAGCGACGCCGTCCAAGTCCGGCGCGGTCGAACGACCGGCGTCGACGACGCCCACATTGACTTCGGCAGCGCCGCATGCCTCGCCCCAACCCATGAAGGAGAAGCAACTCGATCCCTCTGTCCTCGAGATCGCCGAGGCCCCGCCTATCGAAGAGGACCCATCATTCGAGCCGACCCTAGGCAGTACGGATGGGCTCACCATTCAGCGCTTGGTGACGGCGTCGGAGGTCGAGCATCGCGAGCCGGTCGCGGCCTCCTCCGTCTTCGGACCCCGTGACGAGAGGGTGTATGCCTTCGTCGAGGTCCGCAACGACTCCGAAGAGGACAAGACGTTGCGGGTTCACTTCATCGGGCCGGATGAGCAGGTGAGCGGAGGCATCGAGCTTCACATTCCGCCCGCGGTGCCGCGTTGGCGAACGTGGGCGCACACCAGGCACGCGAAGAAGCCCGGTTTATGGCGCGTGGAAATCCGAAGCATCGATGGAGGTCTGATTGGGGCCTTGCCGTTCGAGGTCGAGTCCGGCTACTGAGGCCAAAATGGTGCATCGTGATCGCGATCCGGTATGCTGAACGGATGGACGAGTCCTCCGTCGTGTCCCGGATCGCGCACGAATCCTGCGCGCGCGCGCCTTCACTTCTAGCCAATGGACATTGGTGGGAGGAGCTGGACCGCGACTTTGCGCGCCGTCCAGAAGGATTCGAGCTCGCCTTGTTCGATCGTTTGCGGGTAGGCGCTGCTGCGAGCTTCGATACTGTGCTGCGCACCGCCGGCGCTTCGATGATTTCGAGCATGGCTCTTCCGCTCGGGTACAACCCGATCGAGCTTCGCAAGGCCGTCCGCGACACGGAGCTCTACGCCGACATCGCCGAATCAGCTGACCCTACTCGCTTCTTCGAGACACCACCCTCTGGAGTTCGAGTGCGCGCGAGAAAGGGGCGATGGCTACCACGTTTCGAACCCGAGGACGGAACGTGCGAGGCACTGAGCTTCGACAGTCCGTTCCAGCCCGTCAATCCAGCCCAGCACGAGCCGTACTTGCGCCACCGCGCGAACCGAGTCGCGCACGCGCGCATGCTTCGTCATCGTGGTGATGAGCCGCGCCCGACGATCGTCGCGATCCACGGCTTCACCGCGGACTGGTATCTGATCAACGAATGGTTCTTCGCGCTCCCGTGGTTCTATCGAATGGGCTGCAACATCGTGCTCTTCACGCTTCCCTTCCACGGCCCGCGGCAAACACGCTTCTCGCCGTTTTCTGGGCACGGG
Organism: uncultured Sandaracinaceae bacterium; assembly: GCA_964534585.1. Lineage (GTDB taxonomy): Bacteria > Myxococcota_A > Polyangia > Polyangiales > Houyiibacteriaceae > SG8-38. The sequence continues at coordinate 2,227 of CAZHPJ010000202.1, forward strand.
TACTTTGCGGGTGGTTCTTCGAGGCTCAATGAAGCCGTGGCGCAGTCGGTTTTCGACTTCAGGATTCTGTTCGACTGGCTGCAGCGCGAACGAGGGGCGGATCAAATCGGCGTGACCGGATTGAGTCTCGGAGGCTTCACGACCGCCATGCTCGCGAGCGTGGAAGATCGGTTGGCGTTCGCAATTCCCAACGTGCCGGTCGTCAGCCTGGCGGACCTGGTTCTCGAGTGGCAGCCGATCGGTTGGCTGCTGCGTGGCGCGCTTTCCACCATGGGGTTGCACCTCGCGGATGCGAGGCGGCTCATCGCAGTGAGTTGTCCGCTGACCTATCCCCCTGTGCTTCCGCCTGAGCGCCTGATGATCGTCTCCGGCGTCGGCGATCGTTTAGCTCCGCCCAAGCATTCGCGGATCTTGTGGGACCATTGGGGCCGCTGCCGTATCCACTGGTTTCCGGGCAGTCACATCATCCACATGGATCGGGGCGCCTATCTCACCGAGATGGCCCGGTTCATGGTGGGACAGGGCTTTCTGCCGCAGAACGAGCTCCCCCCAGGCGAATAGCTGTAGATCTTTCGCGCGGCCTGAGTAACCTCGCGGCACGAGGGTCTTCATGGAGCGCGTCATTCCTCTGTCTCGCCGCAAGGGCGACATCGTTGTTCTGGTCTACTTCTGGATCAACATTCTACTGATCACCTACATCGTCGACATCGAGCAAATCGTGTTGCCCGACATCAGTGGCGACTGGGAATACCCCTTGTGGCCGCCCGCCTTTTTCGTGGACATCATCCACCGGTACGGCAACAACTTCGATCCCGTTTTGATCGCTCGTCCAGTCTGGTGGCGCATGACGATTTGGATCGACTCGCTGCTCTTTGGGCCATTCTACGTGGCAGCGATCTACGCGTGGACGAAGGGCAAGAACTGGATCCGCATTCCGAGCATCATTTGGGCCTCCGTCATGATGACGAACGTCACGATCATCCTCGGCGAAGAACTGATGGGGCCGCATGCGACGCCAGCTACCTTCATGGTTCTCGCGCTGAACGCGCCGTGGCTTCTGGTTCCGGTCTACGTCATCAAGCGCATGTACAATACCGAGACTCCGTTCACCGAGACCTGTGAAGCACCGAGCTAGCTTGCGTCAGGCTCTCCAAAATGCAGTGACGTCACCGGCCCGGTCGGGAAGCGTGCGAAGGTCGTTTGGGAGCCCGACCACGATGTAGCCGATGCCGCGTTCACGGCCAACGCGCTTTTGGATTCCGTTGAGTCGAAGCGCCGACATCGCGCCCGAACGCACGAGAACCACGATGCGATCCGCGAGCCGGGCGGCACGCCGAAGCGCTTGACCCTCATACGGACCATCCCAGGCCTCGAGCTGGAGGTGGTTGGCGTGATCTGCCAGCCGGATCGATCGTGCCGGGTGGGTCGAGGGCTGTCGCACGAGCGCCGTGGAGCTGGTGCCCGCATTGCCGATCGGATAGGGGCCCGATGGGGGTGGCGTTTGCAGTGGAGGTCGCTCGTAGGGTGTGATGTCGGGCGCGCCCCGCGCGGCGGCGCCATCCTCATCGATCAACCAGTCGTCGTTCACTCGCTCTGCAAGCTCGCGCGCGAGGGGCGACTCAGCCCGGGAGGCGCCGATGATCAACAGCTTGCCGGAGGCCAAGGGAACGACGTCGTCGAGCCCGGCGACCAGCTCGTCCAAGCCTTGCGGATCGTTTGGCCAGGACGTCGCCGCAAGCACCGGCCCCTTCCCCCAAAAGGCGACCTCCGCCGGTGTCTCCAACTTGAGCCCTCGGAATTCGCGTTGCAGCACCACAACCAGTGCCAGGGTGACGCTAAGCAATAGGATCGCCAGGAAGACGACCGCCTTCATCTTGTCTTTCACGGGGTACTCGGGCACGGCTCCCGGGTCCAAGACGACGAACCCGCTGGTCGGGTCACGCAGCGCGTCTTCGAGAACGGCCGCGGCACCACGCAGCTCACCGACCAAGCTCTCGTTCATTGTGACGTCGGTCAGCAACGCAGCCGCTTCACCTTCGATGTCGGAGAACCCCTCCATCCGGTCCTGCGCCCTGTCGGCCATCTGACTCAGCCCTTTTTGACGTTCCCGAAGAGCTGCTAAGTTCGACTTCGCCTCCCGGAGGTGTTCCTCCACGAATTGGTAGGTAGCGTTGACTCCAGCTAGGCCTTCGCCGACCGAGCTCGCACTCCCGCCGGCCCGAAGCTGGGAGCGCAGGCTGGCCACCTGGTGCTGCAGTGATTGGACGCGAGGGTGATCGGCAGAAAGTGTGGCTCTTGCGCTCACCAGCTCCTGTCGCAAGCGGTCGTACGCGGCCCGCTCCGGCGAGCTCCCGCCCGAGACGAAGCTAGTCTTGGGTGTCTCGGCAAGCTGAGCCTCGAGGCTCCGAACTTGGGCTTCAAGGGCGTGGATGTCCGACATGGCGAACTCGCTACTGGCGCGGAGCGTAGCGGCCGATGCGACCACGGACCGCTGCTCAGTCGAAAGATCGGCGATCCCATGCTCCTCCCTAAACTCGTTGTAGCGCTGGCGCGCCTTTTCCGCCTCGTCCTCGGCGGCAAGGATTCGCTTCTCGGTTCGTGCGATCTCCGCCTCGATCCGCTGTGACTGCCGGTCCCGGTGATAGGCCATGAACACCTTGGTGACGACTCGCGCGTATTCAGCCGCGTCCTCTCCCGTCTCGCCGGAAACCGAGAACCGCAAGGTCCCCGTACGGTGATCCGTTGCGTATGCGATCCAATTGGCTAGCTGTGTAAGGTTGCCCTCGAAACCAAGTTCCTCCCGGATCTCCCGAAGAACGGATTGGCGGTGCAGCGCATCGGCGGCCGGGACGATAGCATACGCGGAGGGGCGCTGACGGCCGGTCTGCACGTCACCCTGATACTTCAAGAGCACGGTTGTCTCGTAGGAGCTGCCCATCAACACCTTCGCGCAGAAGAGGCCGAAGACCAGACCGAGGCCTCCTGCGCCGATCAGCCAGAATCGGTTCTGCAACAACGCTCGTTGAACGCGATGCGGATCGACGGGGAACCCTTGGCGCTGCGCGCCGCCTTGCCCCGTTGTCCCCTCGGACCAGGGCTCACCTGCCTCATCCACGCTCAGTCCGTCCTTTCGCTCAATACGCATTCCGGCGAGCGCCGGAACCAAATACCGTCATGAAGATGATCTGGAAGTCCCACAGCAGATTCCAATTGCGAATATAGTCGAGATCGTGCTCGACACGATTTTCCATCTTTTCGAGCGTGTCCGTCTCTCCCCGCCAGCCGTTGACCTGAGCCCAGCCGGTGATCCCGGGCTTCACCTTGTGCCGGAGCATGTAGCCTTGGATTTTCAGGCGGTAGAGCTCGTTGTGCGCGACCGCGTGTGGCCGGGGACCGACGATGCTCATGGTGCCTTCGATCACGTTCAGGAACTGTGGGAGCTCGTCCAGGCTCGTGCGCCGGAGAAACGCGCCGAACTTGGTGATGCGGGCGTCGCCTTTGGTGGCTTGTTTGATTTCGACGCCGTCTTCAGTGACAGTCATCGATCGGAACTTCAGCACGTCGATCACCTCTCCGTTCAAGCCATAGC
>CAZHPJ010000203.1:0-5806 GCA_964534585.1 uncultured Sandaracinaceae bacterium
GTGCTACGTTTCGCCAGGCGCAGGCAAACCAAGAGTATGGCCACACAGAGCAATCCCTTGATCGACGACGGCCTCGTCGATTTCCTCCTTTACTCCGTCCTCGACGCCGAGGGGCTCTGCCAGCTCGGGGCCTATCAGCAGCACTCGAAAGAGACGTTCGATCTGTACATCGACAGCGTCCGGCGATTCGCTCGGCAAAGTTTGTTGCCGACCTACAAGCCGATGGACGAGGAACCTCCCGTGTTTCGCGACGGCCGAGTCCACACCCATCCGGCATTGCCTGCTCTGTTCGAGCAGATGATCGATCTCGGGGTCCTGACCGCGACACGTCCCGAGTCAGTCGGTGGTCAGCAGATGCCCTTACTCGTGCATGCCATGGCGAGCGCGTACCTCATGGCGGCAAATCTCGGCGCATATGGTTTCATCGGACTCACGCACGGCGCCGCTCATCTCATCGAAGCGTTCGGAAGCGATGAGATCAAAGAGCGGTTCATGACGAAGATGTACGCAGGCGAGTGGACAGGCACGATGGCACTGACCGAGCCGCAGGCCGGGAGCAGCCTCGGCGACCTCACTACGTGCGCCGCTCCGACACAAGACGGCTATTACCTGATCAAGGGAAGTAAGATCTTCATCTCTGGAGCGGACCACGGAGTCACCGAGAACATCGTGAATCTCGTGCTCGCTCGAATCGACGGAGCACCTGCCGGAACCAAAGGGATCTCGCTCTTTGCCGTCCCAAGACTACGGGAAGAAGGCGGAAACCTGCTATCGAACGACGTTACCGTCGCAGGCCTCATCCACAAGATCGGCTGGAGAGGACTGCCGAGCCTGGCGATCGAATTCGGGGACGAAGGTGACTGCCGTGGCTGGCTCGTCGGCGAGCCAAACCAAGGCCTTCGCTACATGTTCCAAATGATGAACGGGGCACGCATCATGGTCGGTGTCAACGCCGCCGCAACGGCGTCGGTTGCCTATCACGAATCGCGCGCGTACGCGCTGGACCGTAAGCAGGGTCGGAAGCTCGGCACGCGAGGCGGGGAGCAGGTATCGATCATCGAGCATGCGGACGTCCGGCGGATGCTGCTTCGGCAAAAGGCAATAATCGAAGGCAGCCTAGCCCTACTCGGCACGGTCGCACGGTATGCGGACGTCTCGGAGCATGGGGCATCAGACGAGGAGCGAGAGCGCGCAGACTTGCTGCTGAACCTGCTCACCCCCATCGCTAAGACGTTCCCCGCCGAGCGTGGCTTCGAAGCCAACACGCTCGCCATCCAAATCCATGGCGGCTACGGCTACACGAGCGAATACCTGCCTGAAGCGTACATGCGGGACCAGAAGCTCAACACGCTCCACGAAGGCACCAATGCGATCCAGAGCATGGACCTGTTGGGCCGCAAGGTGATGTCCAAAGGCGGGGCACCCCTCCGAGCTCTGGCCGAGGAAATCGGAAGTACCATCGAGCGCGCGAGAGAAGCCGCCTGCGACCCGGAGCTTTGCGCGGCGCTCGAAGAAGCAGTCGCGACCGTTGGCTCGATCACGGTGGAGCTCGGTCAGCGCGGGATGACGGGCGACGCGGACGGCATGCTCGGCCACAGTTGGGACTACCTCGACATGTTCGCCACGCTCGTGATCGGATGGCAGTGGCTCAATATGGCCGTGGCGGCGCGCAGTGCACCGATTTCGGAAGAGCGTAAAAAGGCGACCGAGGCCGCGACCCAATATTGGATCCGCACCGAGATCCCCCGGATCCCCCACTTGGCGAACCTGTGCCGAACCAACGAAGACTCGTACATCAAGGCCGAGCCGGAATGGTTCTGAGGAGAACGAAGATGGACAAGGCGATCATCACGTGTGCGCTGAACGGCGTGCTCACCAACCCAAAGCAGCACCCCGTCCCGGTCACTCCGGAAGAGATGGCGACGTCGGCCCGCGATGCCTACAACGCCGGCGCGTCAATCGTGCATATCCATTTCCGCCGTCAGGAATCTGGCATGGGGCACTTCCCGTCTTGGGATCCTGAAGTGGCCGCGGCCGCGAGCGATGCGATTCGTGAGGCATGTCCGGGCATCATCATCAATCAGACCACGGGCGTGATAGACGAGGACGTCTCTGGACCCGTTGCGTGCCTACACCGCATCAAGCCGGAGATCGCAGCGTGTAACGCGGGCAGCCTCAACTACCTCAAGCTGAAGAAGGACAACAGCTGGGCGTGGCCTCCGATGGTGTTCCTCAACAGCGTCGAGAAGGTGCAGAAGATGCTTGATGCAATGGCGGAGACCCACACCACAGCGGAGATGGAGTGCTTCGACGTGGGCATCGTCCGCTCGGTCGGCCTCTACCTTCGAGCTGGAATGGCTAAGGAAATGCACTACAACTTCGTGATGGGCGTCGACTCGGGCATGCCGTGCGATCCTGAGCTGCTCGAGCTCCTCATGAAGTACAAGAGCGGCGACGTGCACTGGCAAGCAACGCTCATCGGCCGTCGAGACATCTGGGAGACGCACCAACGTGCAGCCGAGCTTGGCGGGATGCTCAGGACGGGAGTCGAGGACACGTTCTACTTGCCGAACGGTGACAAGACGACGGGCAACGGGCCGTTGATCGAAGCGCTCGCTCAGTGTGCGCACAACGCAGGGCGCGAGGTCGCCTCGCCAGCGGAAGCCCGGGAAATGCTGGGCTTCAACTGAATCTGGAGGTAAAGGGGAACCATGGCCAACAAGGTATATCCTGACGCATTCGCGGCCCTCGAGGGGTTGCTCAGCAACGGCATGACGTTGATGTCTGGCGGCTTCGGGTTGTGCGGCATTCCCGAAGCGCTGATCGAAGCGGTTGCGAAGTCGGGCGTGAAAGAGCTGACGGTGATCTCGAACAACGCGGGCGTCGATGGAATCGGCCTCGGCGTGATGTTGGAGACGCGCCAGATCAGCAAAATGGTGTCGTCGTACGTCGGCGAAAACAAGCTGTTCGCACAACAATACCTCAACGGCGACATCGTCGTGGAGTTCACACCGCAGGGAACGTTAGCCGAGCGGATTCGCGCCGGCGGCGCAGGCATCCCTGCCTTCTTCACGAAGACAGGCGTCGGGACGACGGTCGCCGAAGGGAAAGAGGTTCGCGAGTTCGACGGTGCACAATATGTGATGGAGCGTGGGCTCTTTGCTGACGTGGCGATCGTTCACGCCTGGAAGGGCGACACGGAAGGCAACCTCATCTACCGCAAGACCGCTCGCAACTTCAATCCCATGATGGCTACCGCGGCGGAGGTCACGGTCGTCGAGGTCGAGCATCTCGTCGAACCGGGCGAGCTGGATCCAGACCAGATCATGACTCCGGGAATCTTCGTGGATCGCATCATTCACTACGCAACCGCTTCAAAGCATATCGAACAACGAACAACGCGTCCGCGTGAGGCCTGAGGAGAAGACGATGGCTTGGACCCGTGACCAAATGGCGGCCCGCGCTGCGAAAGAGCTCCGCGACGGCTTCTACGTGAACCTCGGCATCGGCATTCCAACGCTGGTTTCGAACCACATTCCCGAGGGCATGAGCGTTCAGCTTCAGAGTGAAAACGGCATGCTCGGAATGGGCCCCTTCCCCTACGAAGGTGAGGAGGACGCCGACCTCATCAACGCCGGCAAGCAGACCGTGACCGAGCTCCCTACGACGAGCTTCTTCTCGAGCGCGGACTCTTTCGCGATGATTCGCGGCGGGCACATCAATCTTTCGATTCTCGGCGCCATGCAAGTGGCCGAGAACGGCGACCTCGCGAACTGGATGATTCCCGGCAAGATGGTCAAGGGGATGGGCGGCGCCATGGACCTGGTGGCAGGCGTAAAGCGCGTCGTCGTCGTCATGGAGCACACGGCGAAGGGCAAGCCCAAGCTCTTGAAGAGCTGCACCCTACCCTTGACAGGCACCCGGGTGGTCGACCTGCTGATCACCGACCTCGGTGTGTTCGAGATCGACAAAGCCGGCGACGGCGGGATGACGCTGGTCGAGGTCGCCGAGGGCGTGACGCTCGAGCAGATCGCCGAAAACACCGAAGCGACGTACAGCGTGGCTTCGGGACTCTAGCCGAACATCAACAACACCAGGCCGACATAGAGGCCCATGCCGATTGCCAGGATTGCGGTGTAGCCCGCGATCTGACGAGCTTTGAGGCCGGTGATGGCGAGGAGCGGCAGGGCCCAGAAGGGCTGCAGCAAATTGGTCCATTCGTCGCCGAACGCGAAGGCCATGATGGCGCGCCCCGAATCGAGGTCGAGTGTGGCAGCCGTCGTCAATACGACGTCGCTCTGGAGTGCCCACTGGCCGCCTCCTGAGGGAACAAAAAAATTCACCAGGCCCGCGCTGAGAAAGGTCAGGACTGGAAAGGTCGTAGCGGAGGCAGTGGATGCCATCACGGACGAGAGGCGCTCGATCATGCCGCTTGCCTGCATGACACCCAGGATGCCGAAATAGAGGGGAAACTGAATGATGATCGCGCCCGTGCCGCGAGCGCCTTCGGACACTGAATCGAGGAAGCTGCGGATTGAGCCATGTGCGGCCAAAGCCAACGCCAGAAAGAAGAGGTTCACCGAGTTGAGATCGAAAGCCACATCGCCACGCAACCAACTGTAGATGACGAGTAATGTCGTTGCGCCGCCAACGAAGAGGCCAAGAAAAGATCGCTGCGTTCGCTGCGGCGCGGCCGCTTGGGTGGAGGGCCTCTCCGGGACAGAAGCCTCCTTGGGCGCGAGCGCAATGCACATTAGTGGCAACAGGACGAGCAAGCCGCCGCTAACGACGAGGTTGAGGGAGGAGAAGAGGGTCTCGCTCACAGGGATCGCTTGCGTTGCGCCCTGAGTGAACTGCGCCGACTCGGCTGCCTTCAACGGAGCGGAGCCGCTGAACCCACCGTGCCAAACTGCAAGTCCAGTGTACGCGGCGGCGCCGAGGACGGGAATGTCCATAGGCCTCCCGTCCTCCGCAGCGCTATGAGCGATCTCGCGAACCACGAATGCGGCAACGACCGCGCCGAGGCCCCACTGGATGAGACCCGTCGCGCAGGCGATGAGCGCCACCAGCCCGGCGGCTGCCGGCGTCTGTTTGGGCCAGCGCGCGACCGCACGAACGGCCCGTCGAATGGGTGGGCTCGAAGCCAAGGCCTGCCCGGTGACCAGGATCAGACACATCTGCAACGCGAAAGCGAGCAGCGGTGTGCTCGAAAAACCGCCGTACCAACCCTGAAGGACAGCACTCACAGACCCGGAAAGCGCGAATCCCCCGAGAAGCGTGATCAACGTCAGCGCGAGCGCCAACACGAACGGGTCGGGAACCCATCGTTCGGCCCACCGGCTGAAAACCTCGCCAAGCCGAGCCAGCATGGCGCGGACCATACCACCAAGTGCTAGAACCTTGGGCATGCATCATCGCCGCGTTCGACTGGGCCTGTTTGCTATCGTACTGCTCACAATCATGGTGCCCTACTTCGCTCTCAATCGGGAGACACGAACGCTCGACGCGTCGACGCGGACAGCATTGGGCGGGAGCTACGTCACACTGCCAGGCGGCGTCACCCACTACGAGCTAAGCGGCCCCTCGAACGGCCCGCCGGTCGTGTTGATCCACGGCGGCACGATCCCGTTCTTCACCTGGGACGCCCAGATGCTCGCGTTGCGCGAAGCCGGCTTCCGCATCCTACGCTACGACCAGTTCGGCCGAGGCTATTCCGACCGCCCACGAGAGAACTACGATCGCGCCTTCTACCAGAAGCAACTCGAAGACCTGCTCGTGGCACTCGGCATCGAAGGACCTGTCAACC
>CAZHPJ010000204.1:0-5803 GCA_964534585.1 uncultured Sandaracinaceae bacterium
GACTGATCCCGGAGACGGGAAGCGGGGGAGACTGGAATTTCCTCTGGGTCGTCGATCCGCCCTTGTTCGAGCGGAACGAAGAAAAGAAGCGTTGGGAAGCCGCGCACCATGTCTTCACGCGTCCGCACGACGAGTGCATCGAGTTGCTCGATAGCGATCCCGGTAAAGTCCTTTGCACACGCTACGACCTCGTGCTCAACGGCTTCGAGATCGCTGGCGGCTCGATCCGTCTGCACGACCCCGAGGTTCAGAAGAAGGTCTTCGAGGTCATCGGCCTCAGCGATGAGGAAGCGAGTGAGAAGTTCGGCTTCCTACTCGACGCGCTCACCTACGGCGCCCCGCCCCACGGCGGAATCGCCTTCGGCATGGACCGCGTCGCAATGCTGGCTGCCGAAACAGAATCGATCCGCGACGTGATCGCCTTCCCGAAAACGCAAAGAGCAAACGACCTGATGACCTCCGCGCCTTCACGAGTCGACCCCGAGCAGCTCCTCGAGCTCAAGATAAAAACGCTCGAATAGAAAAGGGGCCCGTGCCCTTTTTGAAAGGGTTAGTTTCGTGGCCTAGTGACCGAGCTCGTCACACGCGGCCGGGTCGCCGTCGAAACATGCTGCCTCGAGGTCGGCTTTGGGGTCTGTTTCCTCGGCCTGCGTGCGCTCGGTGGGCGGATCAGCGGGCGGCGTTTGCTTGGGACATCCGCAAACGAGGACCCAGAGGATGAATAGCGAGAACTTGCGGTGCGTCTTCATTCCCTGACAATGTGAGTCATTATGAAAGCCGTCGCCAGATCCGTATTCACTGCCCTGTTCGTTCTCGCCATGAGCCTGCCCGCACTAGGTCAGGCAAAGGGCGGGGATGACATCAAGGACTGCTACAGCGTCCACGGCGAGGCCCGGTACGGCGCATTCGCCTACAAGCACGTCGTCATCGTCACCAATCGGTGCGACGTGACTCTGCAATGCCAAGTGTGGACCGACGTGGACCCCTCACCGAAGCAGTCTGTCACCGTGGGACCGAAGGGCACGGGCGAGGTGATCGTCCGCAACAATTCGCCCGCCCGAGCCTTCAAAGCGTTCGGCGAGTGTAAGAAATAGCGAGAGGTACGGGCCCCTTCAGAAGAATGGGCTGTCTTCCGTCTTGGTGAAGAAGCGTTCGAAGATCGCGTAGCCGTCCGCAAGATGGTCGAGCTCGGTGTACTCGTTCGGTTGATGCGCCTGAGCCGCCGTGCCGGGACCCAAGTTGACACCGGGGACGCCGATGGCGTCGAAACGCGCGACGTCGGTCCAAGCCTGCTTGGTACGGATACCCGCCACCCCGCAGGTCGCCAGGTGCTGCACATAGACATTGTCGGCGTGTGGACGCCCGGCCGGTGAGAGATCTGTGGCTTCGACCTCGCACGCATCGCCGGCAAACTCCCGTAGCTCGACCAGTGCCTGTTCGGGCGTGCGCCCCGGCGCGAAGCGATAGTTGACGTTGAGCTCGGCTCGGCCCGGGATGACGTTGCGCGGGCCGCCCCCCTCCAAGACGGTGGGGGTCATCACTTCCCGAAAGAGATGGCCGTCGAGCGTGATGTCGTGCGGCTCGCGTTACTCGAGCTTTCGAAGGAAGTGAGCGGCCTTGTAGAGGGCGTTTTCCCCTTGCCATGGGCGCGCGCTATGCGCGGTGCGTCCGAGGAACGTGAGGGTCGCGTGAATCGTGCCCATCGCGCCGAGCTGCATCTCGTTGTCGCTTGGTTCGAGGCAGACGGCGAAGTCGAGCTCATGCAGGTCGGAGTAGGTGTCGAGGATCGGCCCGAGACGGTTTTCCTCGAAGGGTCCCTCCTCCCGTTCGTAGAAGATCAGCGTCAGGTCGCAGGGGAGCGCGGCCAGATCGAGACGCTCGACCAGCTCGATCATGACGGCCAAGCCGGACTTCATGTCAGCCGCGCCGGCGCCGTACAGCCGGTTTCCGTCGACGCGCGGAGGCCCGTCGTGCTGGGTGCGCACCGTGTCGAGATGCCCGACGAGGGCGATTCGCGGCGCGTTTTGCCGCTTGGCCGCATGGACGATCAGGCTGTCATGGAAACGGGCAATCGCATCGCCGCCCAAGCTATTCGCTAGTCGATTCTCGACGTGGTCGCACAGCTCGGCTTCCTCTCCGATCGGGCTCGAAATCCGAGTGAGGGCTAGCAGCGTGTCGCGAAGCGCATGGGCGATGTCGGTCATCGACCCGGAGCCTAGCAGGGAGCCCGCGCGGAGGCCTATCGAGTGATGTCTTCGGGGGAGTCCCAGTCTTCGAGGGCCTGCTCGATCGCGGGTGTGAGGGTCAGAGCCTCGACTTCGATCGTGGCGAAGAGCTCTTGAAACGAACGCTGGCCCTGCGAGATGGCTTCGGCGAGGACGTCGGCGAGCCGGGTCGCATCGTAGCGCGCGAGCATCGGCTCCCACGGTGCATCTGGGCCGCGCCGGGGGGCGACTACGATGGCCTCGGTCCGATGCTCGCAGACTTGCACGAGTACTTCAGAGGTGACGTAGGGCATGTCGCAGGCGATCGCGAGCACCGGCGAGCTTCCGGCGCGCATCGCGTGGCGAAGGGCGGCTTGCAAACCTCCGAGGGGGCCCGCGCCTTGGGGGTCGTCATCGACGCGCATCACACCCGCGGCAAGGTGCTCGTAAGGCATCGCATCCCCGACGAGCACTGGATCGAGGCCCGCCACCCGACCACGGCGAACGAGCTCTTCGAGGATCGGCTCGGAGCCACCAGGAACCGGCAGAAGCCCCTTGTGCCGCCCCATTCGGCGCGATTTCCCCCCAACGAAGATCGCGAGCATCGGTCGCGCCACCATTGGTAGTTAGGCCGGGGCTCCCGCGTCGCTCGTAAGCCGCTTTTCTAGCTTCTCGACGACGCGATTGATCTGGTCTTGCTGGATCGCGCTGGTGACGAAGTTGGTAAAGAACACGGTGAAGTAAGACGCGACGTCGAGGATGATTGCGATGACCGACGTGTCTTGCACAGGGCCGAGCCCGTTGCGCTCTTCGAACTCGGCGATCTGCTGGGAGATCTGATAGTCGACCCAGATGCCGTAGATCGCGAGGGTGAGGATCACGAACAAGAAATCGAGCCAAAAACCGTGACCCGTCGGCGTACGCCCGTCGAGCGTCTCGAGGTCTTCGTAGACGCCGTGATACCAAAATGGGAGATAGATCCCCAACGTGAGGATGCTGAAAACCAACACCAAGGCAGGCTCACGGCGCTGGATGATGGGAGCTGTCATCGCGTGGTCCCTCCCCGCTCGCGCGTTGCGCTGCGTCGGCTAAGTTTCGTCCCATGAACGATGGTCCGACGCAAGCGGCCACGATCGGTGTAGTCGGCGATGTTCATCTCTATTGGGACGCACAGGACGTCGCTTTCTTCAACGGCGGTGGATACGACTTGCTGCTCTTCGTGGGCGATCTCGCCGGCTACACGCAGGTGCGTGGGCGTCGCGTCGCGCGTTCGCTAGGGGAGCTGCGGGTGCCGGCAATGTGTATACCCGGCAACCACGATGGCTTGCACGCCTTGCAACTCGGCTCGGAGATCGCGCCACGCGCACGCCGGCTTCGCAACGCGTTCTGTGAGGGGCAGGCCCGCCGCTGCCGAAGCCTGGACCGGGCGCTCGGCCATGTAGAGCTCGTCGCCTACAGCCAGCACCGCCTCGCGCCTGCCGGGGTTCCGCTCAACATCGTGGTGTGCCGCCCACATTCGATTGGTGGCCGGCGTCTAGCTTGCCTTCGCTACCTGGCGGAGGCGTACGGCATCGACTCGATGGAAGCGTCCACTGCATGCTTGAAGTCACTGGTCGACGCCTGCGACGACGCACCGATCCTGTTCCTCGCCCACAACGGCCCATCGGGTCTGGGCGATCGCGCGGACTCGATCTGGGGCTGCGACTTCCGCCGAAAGGAAGAGGATTGGGGTGACCGCGATCTCGAAGAGGCCGTGCGCTACGCCCGCAACAAAGGACGCAAAGTGCTCGCCACGGTGGCGGGGCACATGCATCGAAAGACGAAATCCGGAAAGCGCAGGCCGGCCCAACTGCAAAAAGACGGCGTGCTCTACGTGAACGCCGCCGAGGTGCCGCGGCATCGACGGATCACCGGCGTGAAGAAGCGGCACCATGTGAAGCTGACGGTGACGGTGGGCGGTGTGACGGCGGAAGACCTATGGGTGTAGAACCGGGGCACGGGGAACACGACACGGGGATCCGACGAACGGCTCGGCTTGCAAACGTGGCCGGATGAACTGGCGGGCTCAGGCCACGCAAGCCTCGCCTCGACGCGCGCGCCAATCGGCGGTGGTTGCACGCATGCCGAGTGGCACTTGCGACGTCGCCGAATCCCCGCCTCGCGTTCCCCGTGCCCCTCCATACGTCGATATCTCCTGTGGCGCAGTTGCTGACGCTGGCACTGTCGCTGTCGCTGGCACTGGCACTGGCACTGGCACCCCGTAAAGCCGACGCGTCGCGTCGTCCACGGGGCTTCGCTGGCACTGAAGGCGCTACCGCACTTTGGTCTTCGCTCCGGCCACTTTCAGGACGCGCTTGAAGTGCGTTTTCTCCACCGGCTGGACCGACAGGCGGGAGCCTTTTTGGGTAACTGGCATTCCCTCTAGGACTGGGTCGTCTTTGAGGGTTTGGAGCGGGATCAGCTCGCTGAATTTCTCGACGAGCTCGACGTCGACCAACGACCAGCGCGGGTCTTCCTTCTTGGACTTGGGATCGTAGTACTGGCTCTTCTTGTCGAATTGGGTCGGGTCGGGATACGCCTCGCGGCAGATGCGGCAGACACCGACGGCCCCCGGAGGGTTGGCGCTCGAGTGGTAGAAGATCGCGAGATCACCCTCGGCCATTTCCCGCATGTAGTTCCGAGCTTGATAGTTCCGTATCCCGTCCCAGGGTTCGGTGCGGTCGCGCTCCAGATCATCGATAGAATACGTCCCGGGCTCGCTCTTCATGAGCCAGTACTTCATTGCACGCTTCGCCATCGGCTGAGTATGGCACAACACACGACCGGAGAACGGCGCGCAACGAGCGTGCTCGCATGCGACCGGGGCACGGGGCGACGCGAGTCGGATGGGGCCTTGACCGCTCTCCGGAGTTGTAGTCACCTAATGCTGACGAAAGATGCATTCGGATGTTTGGCGGCTTGTCCTTGCTTTGCCCGCGCTCGCGTTGGTGGCGAGCTGTAGCGGCGATGAGCTTCCTTCGTGCTCTGAAGTCTCCTGGTTAGATCGCTCGAGCCCCGCAGAGCTGACGGGCAATCCCGCGTTTACGGCTTCCGAGATAACCGCAGGAGATCCACTCGCCATAGAAATTCCCGTAAACGAGCACACCCGCAAGGTATCGGTGCGGGTGCGATTCACTGAAGATCCCGATCGTCGTACGATGGTCGCAGCGTACCTTCTTACGGAAACCGGTGGAGACGAAACCGTCGGGCTCCCCCTGGAAGACACCAATCTCGCTCCCGGCGTCTACATTGCGGAGTACATCCTCCTGTCAGGGGACGTTAGCCCGGACAAGACATCGTACCGCGCCGCGGACTATGCCTCGGATGTGGCGATGCCATATATCCTCGGCGTGTCTTTCGCAGCCGAATCGGGGGCCAGTTGCCAGAGCGACATCCCCATTCCCACCTTCGAGGTCGTGGGAGATTAACCGAGCCGTTCTCCGATCGTATGGTGTGCCGGGGCACGGGGCGACACGACACGGAGATGCGACGAACGGGTCGGCCTGCAAAGGTGGCCGGATTCACTGGGGAGCTTAGGCCACGCAAGCCTCCCCTCGGCG